>NZ_CAWNYS010000218.1:0-7275 GCF_963878295.1 Aeromonas sp. HMWF014
GGATCAGCGACCTGCCCACGACTGCTGCATTCTTAACCAAACTGGCCCAATCCCTGCTCTATCACTGTCACCAGCCGTACCGGAGAGTGACACCATGATCAGCACCCTGCTTCCCATCGCCTCGATCGCCCTCAAGCTGGGCAGCTATCTGCTGAGCAGCAACGCCCAAGCCCAGCCCGCACCTGAGCCGGTACAGGAAGAACGCCTGCCGCCCACAGTCCAGAGCCTGTTCCAGCGGCTGGGGGTCAAGGATGCCGACAGCGAGCAGAACCGCTCGGCCATCAACCACTTCATGAGCGAGCTGCTGCAAACCCTGGGGCAGGAGAACAATGGCCAGTCCCTGCCCCAGGCCATAAACACGGCCCGCAGTCAGCTGGCTAACGGCACCCAGAGCACCCGTCTCGACGCCCTGCAGAGTGAACTCGCTACCCTCAAGGGCACCCTTGGCAACAGCGATCTGAACCTGGATCAGCTGCTCGGCGCCTTCAAGCAAACCCTGCCCAATGGCAAGGGGGAAGGGGTTGGCAAACTGCTCAATGCCAGCGCCTGAACGGCGGTGAGCAATAAAAAACGGCAACCTCGGGTTGCCGTTTTGCTTTCTACTTTGGATAACAAGCCGATTGACTTAACCCGCCCGTTTGGCCAGCCACTGTTCGGCGGCAGTCAGTGCTGCATCCACCAGCTCGCGGGCGACGCCGCCTTTGGCGACCCGCTTGGCCAGGGTCGCTTCCAGCTCCAGATTGGGATAGACATCCTCGCCGATCACCGGGCTGAAGCGCTGGAACTCAGGCAAAGAGAGATCTTCCAGCGGCTTCTTCACCTCAAGCGCATAGACCACAACCTCGCCAACGATATGGTGCGCCTCGCGGAAGGGTATCCCTTTGGCCACCAGATAGTCCGCCAGCTCGGTGGCGTTGGCGTAGCCGCCTTGCGCCGCCGCCATGGTGCGCTCGCCATTTACCTTCAAGTCGATCAGCACCAGCGCCGCCATGTCGAGGCAGTCGTGCCAGGTGTCGAGGGCATCGAACAGCCCTTCCTTGTCTTCCTGCATGTCCTTGTTGTAGGCCAGCGGCAGTGCCTTGAGGCTCATCAACATGCCCATCTGGGCGCCCACCACCCGGCCTGTCTTGCCACGGATCAGCTCAAGCGCATCGGGGTTCTTCTTCTGCGGCATCAGGGAGGAGCCTGAGGTGACCGCATCGGAGAGTTCGACAAAACCCGCTTCGCCTGTGTTGTAGAAGATGAGATCTTCGGCAAAGCGCGACAGGTGAGTCATGGAGAGCGACGCCACGTGCATCAGCTCCACCACGTGATCCCTGTCCGACACTGAATCCAGGCTGTTGCGGGTGGCGCCACTAAAGCCCATGTCGAGTGCCAAGGCTTCGCGGTCGATGGCATAGGCAGTGCCCGCCAGCGCGCCGCAGCCAAGCGGGCTGGTGTCGAGCCGCTTGAGGGCATCTTGCAGACGGGAGTAGTCCCGCTCCAGCATCTCCACATAGGCCAGCGCCCAATGGGCGAAGGTGACCGGCTGGGCGCGCTGCAGGTGGGTGTAACCCGGCAGCACGGCAGCCTGATTGGCACGAGCAGAGGCGACCAGCCCGGATTGCAGGGCACTGATGGAGCCGAGCAGCAGCTCGCCCTGCGCCTTGCACCAGAGTTTGAGGTCGGTGGCGACCTGATCGTTGCGCGAGCGGCCGGTGTGCAGCTTTTTGCCAAGATCGCCGACGGCAGCGATAAGCGCACTCTCGACCCAGGAGTGGATATCTTCGGCGTCCGAATTGAGGATCTGGTGCGGATCCTGCTGCACCGAGGCGAGCAGTACCTCCATCGCCTGTTGCAGTTTGCCCTGCTCATCGGCGGTCAAAACGCCCACTTTCACCAGCGCCTTGGCCCAGGCCATGGAGCCCTGAATATCCTGCTCCGCCAACCGGTAATCGAACCGCAGCGAATCGTTGAACTGCTTGAACCGGCTATCGGCTCCCTGACTGAAGCGTCCACCCCAAAGTGCCATATTGCTCTCCTTGAATGCGTTGTCGGCGGCAGCTTGGCCCCCGAGCGTGAAATAATCTTGTACTGCACTAATTTGTCATACCCAGATAATCAAAATAGTGTGTTCGCTATTATCATGCAAAATATAACCGACATGACCAATGATACCATGCCTGGCATTAAGAAACTGTGGTTTACAACATATCCACCCAATCTGGTGGAACCCGTCCTGTCAAATGCCACGCAGGCAATTTGAGCTCCACCCGGGATAATAAATACGGCGCAGGCAGCGGGTAACAATGCAATCAGGGTGTATGCGGGCAATCCCATTGAAACCCCCAGTGGCATTAAGGCAATAATGGTTGCCGCTGGGCTGTATATTAATATGGATAGCGAGAATAGAATCAGACCAAACAGCATCGGATATTCATTGAGAATACTCGAAAAATTGACGATGAACACATCGTTGTAATGCCCAAACAAGGTGCCGGTCATCCACGACAAACCAAAAATACCCACTACGCCGACCAACCCTGATTTAAAGGTTGAGCCTTCATGAAGTGCATCAGGTGAAATCCGGCAAAGAAGCATAATGAGGCAGGCTGTTGTCAGCATCACGATCTGCAAGGTGGTGGCAACTGTCATGGTTTGATTATCAAAAACAGGCCGCAGTCCCTCAAAAGAGCTCAGAATGACGGTAAGCAAGACCCCAATCGTGAAAATGGCAAGGCCTAGCTTGGCTTGTGCCGGGTTGTCGACTTGCTTTGCGGACACCTTTTGCTGGTCGAATTCACCACTTTTCTGGCGACGGATAAACTCCTCATCATCAGCGAGTTCGGCGCCTTTTTTATAGACGAACAGGCAGCCAACCAAACAACCCAGCAGGGTTCCGGGAATCGTAATAGATAAAATATCCAGGAGCGAGATATTCAATGAGGCAGCTTTTGCCAGCATCCCCACGACTACGGCGCTAATTGGACTTGCGACCAGTGCCATATTGGCGGCAATCACCGACATGGACATGGCTCTTTCGGGACGCACTCTTGCATCGGTTGCTATTTCAGAAATGACCGGATAAACCGAGAAAGCAATATAGGAGGTGCCGCACAACAGGGTGAAAATATAACAAATTAACGGCCCGAGAAACGTGATGGAATTGGGTCTGGCCCGTAATATTTTTTCTGCCAATCCCACCAGAAGATCTAACCCCCCTGCTGCTTGTAAAATTGCGGTGCAGGTAATAACGGAGATGATAATGAGGATGACGCTGACAGAGGGAGAGTCTGGTGCCAAATGAAATATGAAGGATAGGATAAATAACCCCAGCCCCCCTGCGGCACCCAAACCAATACCGCCGAATTTTCCACCAATGGCGATACATACCAGCACGACAGCTAACTGTGCCCAAAAAAATTCCATAAATGCCCTAATGTCCTTGTTGGTTCAGGTGAAAAAATCAAGGCCTGCCCACGTTGGGAGAGGCCTGAATCACCGAGTATTGGTATTAGGTGGAAGGCTCAGCCCCCCACCTATGCTACGGGTTAATGTCGCCAATCAACCGTGGGTGTGATCACCACCGATGGCCTGATGCTGCTCCTTCATGGCGCGGATCCGGCTGGCCAGGGTGTAGAGACGGATAAACCCTTCGGCGTGGCTCTGGTCATACACCTCGTCAGCACCGAAGGTGGCGAAATCTTCGGAGTAGAGGCTGTTCGGCGACTTCTTCTGCACCGCGGTAACCTGACCCTTGTACATCTTCAGCACCACTTCACCGTCGAGATCCTCGGCGATGGCGTTGGCAGAGGCGACGATGGCCTTGCACAGCGGAGTGAACCAGCGACCGTCATAAACCAGGTGGGAGAACTCGGCACCCAGCTTCTCGCGCCAGGCGCGGGTCGGTCTGTCCAGTACCAGCTCTTCCACGGCGCGCAGTGCCGCCACCATGACGGTGCCACCCGGGGTCTCGTAGCAACCACGGGACTTCATGCCCACCATGCGGTTTTCGGTGATGTCGATACGGCCCACGCCGTGCTTGCCAGCACGCTCGTTCAGGGTCATCAGGATCTGGTGCGGGCTGAGCGGCTGGTCATCAACGGCAACCACTTCACCCTGCGCCACGGTCAGCTTGACGTACTCCGGCTCGTTCGGTGCCTGCTCAGCCGGCACGGTCCACTGCCAGACGGCTTCTGACGGCTCGTTCCAGGTGCTCTCCAGCTCACCACCCTCGGTGGAGATATGCCAGGCGTTCGCATCGCGGCTGTAGATCTTCTTCAGGGTCGCCTTGCAGGGGATGTTGCGGGTCTCCAGATAGGCCAGCAGATCTTCCCGGGAGCGCATGTCCCAGATCCGCCACGGGGCAATCACTTTCAGCTGAGGCGCCAGGGCTGCCACGGCACCTTCGAAACGCACCTGATCGTTGCCCTTGCCGGTACAGCCGTGGGAGATGGCGTCAGCCCCTTCTGCCAGGGCCGCTTCCACCATCGCCTTGGCAATGATCGGGCGGGCCATGGAGGTGCCCAGCAGGTAGGTGCCTTCATAGACGGCACCGGTTTTCAGGGTCGGGTAGACGTACTCCTTGACGAACTCTTCCCGCAGATCCTTGACGATACATTTGACCGCACCGGAAGCGATAGCCTTCTGCTCGATCCCTTCCAGATCGTCACGCTCCTGACCCACGTCGGCGACGAAGGCGATGATTTCGGCATCGTAGTGCTCTTTGAGCCAGGGAATGATGGCCGAGGTATCCAGTCCGCCCGAGTAAGCCAGTACGATCTTGTTGATTCCGCTCATTTTACTTCTCTCCATGATGATTCGATAAAGGTGTCGTGATTCAGGTTGAGTGCCGCGTTACTGATTCCGCTATTTGTTGCCAAGCAGGGTCAGCAACACGGCGTTCTGGATATGCATCCGGTTTTCAGCCTCGTCCATGATGAGGGAGGCCGAGCCATCCATCACTTGCGAGGTGATCTCCAGCTCCCGGTGCGCCGGCTGGCAGTGCAGCACATGCTGGATGCCGGTGCGGTCGAGCAGGGCCTGGTTGATCTGGTAAGGCATAAAGAGCTCGGTGACCTGCTCCATCGGGGTGTTGTCGCCCATGGAGACCCAGGTATCCGTGTAGGCCACGTCGAACCCTTCAATATCTGCCACGTCATCACTGATGTGGATGGTCGCCCCCGACTTGCCCGCCAGTGCCTGCGCCTGCAGGAAGATCTGGGTATCCGGGCCGTGGCCCTTGGGGCAGATCAGGGTCACGTCTGTGCCCAGGGTCGCCCCCAGCAGCAGCAGAGAGTGGCTGACGTTGTTGCCATCACCGAGGTAGGCAAGCTTCACCTTCGACAGATCGTCGTAGTGCTCGGCAATGGTCATAAAGTCGGCCAGCCCCTGGCAGGGGTGGTAGAGGTTGCACAGGCTGTTCACCACAGGGACAGTGCCGTGCTCCGCTAATCCAACAAGCGTCTGGTGGTCGAACACCCGCGCGACGATGGCATCACACCAGCGTGACAGGTTGGCGGCGAAATCCTTCACCGACTCACGTTTGCCCAGCGCGCCGTTTTGTTGATCCAGATAGACGCTGTGGCCACCGAGCCGGGCGATGCCGATGTCAAAGGTGACGCGGGTGCGCAGGGAGGGCTTCTCGAACAGGGTAACCACGCTCTTGCCTGCCAGTGCCTGGCTGTACTTCTTCGGGTCAGCCTTGACCGCTTTGCCGAGCGCAATCAGCGCTTCAATCTGGGCTTTGTTCAGATCACTGTCTTTCAGAAGATGTTGCATCGGATGTTCCTTGTTACGACCGGGTTAGAGGGTGACCTGGGTGCCGACGGCACCGCCTGCCAGCAGCTTGAGCAGTTGATCCGGGTAGCGCCAGCTGGCGACACAGACCGGCTTGCCGAGGGTCTCAGCGGCGTGCAACGCAGCTTTCACCTTGACCGCCATGCCGTCGCTGATCACCCCTTTCTCCATCAGATCCAGTGCCGTCGCCTTGTTCAGCTGCGGCACCAGCTTGCCCTTGCCATCCAGAATGCCGCTCACGTCCGACAGCATCACCAGATCGGCGCCGAGCGCCTCGGCAATCGCCGTGGCCGCCTGATCCGCGTTGACGTTCATCAGCTGGCCGTCGGCCGTGATGCCGATGGAGCTCACCACCGGCAGGAAACCCTGCCCCAGGATGCCGGTCACCAGCGCCGGGTTGCCCGGTTTGCAGTCGCCCACCGCACCGAGATCCGGGTCGAGCTGGGTTACCTGACACAAGCCGCCGTCGGCCAGACAGAGCCCCACGGCCGGAATACCGGTGGCGATGGCCTTGGCCATCATCTGCTTGTTGGCGGTCCCCGCCAGGGCGCCAGCGATGAAGGGGATCTGCTCGAACGGGGTCACCCGCAAGCCGTTCTTCTTGGTGGAGCAAAGACCCAAGCCCTTGAGCAGGTCATCCACCAGACAGCCGCCACCGTGCACCAGCACCAGGGGGCTGTGTTGCTCATCCAGAAACGTTTTGAGGGTGGCGAACAGGGCGGTCAGCGCCTCGTCGTTCTCAATCAGGGCGCCACCCAACTTGATAACCAGCGTCTGTTTGTCCATCGTTGCAATCCTTCCTTAAGTCCTTAAATCAGGCCGGTGGCCGGTTCAAATCCGAATTTGATATTTATGCACTGCACAGCCTGGGAGGCGGCACCCTTGAGCAGATTGTCGATGGCAGAGACCACCACCAGCATGTTGCCCTGCTGTTGCCAGGCAATATCGCAGTAAGGGGTGCTTGCCACACCACGGATGGAAGGCATCTGGCCGGTGAGGCGCACCAGCGGCTTGCCTTCGTAGGCCTTGAGGTAGGCCTGCTCAACCTGAGTCGGCGTCACGCCATCCGCCAGCTGCACATAGATGGTGGCCAGGATGCCGCGCACATAGTTGCCAAGGTGAGGCTGGAACAGCACCTCGCAGCCAAGGTGGTGGCTGATCTCCGGCTGATGTCTGTGGTTGAAGGTGCCGTAGGGGTTGAGGCTCACTTCGCAGAAACTGGTGTTGATGGCCGCCTTGCGACCGGCGCCGGAGACCCCGGACACGGCGTTGATGATCGGCTGCCACCCCTTGGCGATGAGGCCAGCCTGCTGCAGCGGCTTGAGGGCACACAGGGAGGCGGTCGGGTAACAACCCGGCACCGCAATCAGCTGGGCGGTGGCGATGGCATCGCTGTTCCATTCCGCCAGACCGTAGGCGGCCTGATCCAGCCACTGCTCGCTGTCGTGGGTGAAGCCATAGAAGCTGTCGTAGAAGCCTTGATCCTTGACCCTGAAA
>NZ_CAWNYS010000219.1:0-27032 GCF_963878295.1 Aeromonas sp. HMWF014
GGGATCAGGTAAGGGTGAAAGGGTGCGGTAAGAGCGCACCGCGCGACTGGCAACAGTTCGTGGCACGGTAAACTCCACCCGAAGCAAGACCAAATAGGCCCCTATTGGCGCGGCCCGCGTTGGGGGCGGGTAGGTTGCTTGAGCCAGTGAGCGATTGCTGGCCTAGAGGAATGATTGCTACCGGGGCAACCCGGAACAGAACCCGGCTTACAGGCCGACTCCGACCTATTCAAGGTATACAAGTACCTTTAAATCCCGGCCCCTTCTGGTGCCGGGATTTTTATTTCTGGGTTGCCAGACTGTCTCATGGCACCTTTTAGGGTTTTGTAATAAAGTTCTCACCCATTCTGGTCGCTTTATGTCGGCTGGACTATTTGTACCGATCACATGGCTGGCCTGATAAGTGTCTCTGTGGCAGTAAGGCGAGATAAAAATGGCTAAGGTGGATTTTTAATGTCATCAAGCGGCGTAATGCTCACACCTTCTCGATTGCTTTGTGCTGAGCGGGGCAAAACCCTTCCCCATTATGATCTTCTGGGTGTCGAACGAGCAGATCGGGAACGGCTCAAACAAGTAAATGCCCAGTTGGGGACCTTTTCCCTGCAGGCAGCCAGCTGCATGGCTCAGCTATTCAATAGCGCTGACTGCGAGCTGACTTATCAGGAGTTCATCGCCGTTTCATCTCCGGAACATGATGATGGCTTGATCTGGGTTGAGGCTCGTAGCCCGCTTGATACCCAACGGGTCGTTTATTTCTCCCTATCCCCTTCAGTTATCTATTGCTTGGCGGTGCTCTTCTTCGGTGGTTCTTTACGCAATCAGGGAGACACTGTCTCTCATAGCAAAGGATTGACGGATACCGAGCAACGCCTGGTGCTGCGTCTTTGCCAATATCAGGTCGACATCTGGTCTTCCTGCTTGGGGCTGGGTGATCTCGAGTGGCAATTGACTTTGATTACACGTGATGCACTCCCTGTGTCACGACTGTGGATGGCCGCCGCCACCCTGACGGTGGGGAGCTTTTCCCACGGTTGGCAGTTGTGGCTGGTTCCACCCACTGAGAGCACAGGTTCTGCGGCAGGGTGTACCTTGCAAGATGGCGCCTTGGAGCAGGCACTGACACACATTCCCGCACGTTTACGCGTGGTAATGGGGCAGTTGTCCATGACGCTGGCCGACCTGGAGTGTCTCAAAGTGGGCGATGTGCTCTCGCTGGATTTACCGGAAGTGGTGCCAGCCCTGATTGGTAACCGTCCCTGCTTTAGTGGACGTATCGCTGAACATAAAGGCAGCCTGGTTTATCAGGTCGCGACGGTCGTAGAGGAATAATCGAATCATGAACGAGCACAATATGAATGACCCGCTGGATTTGGATGGTCTGGATCAACTGTTTGGTGATGATATCAGCATGCCCAGTGCGGTAGACTATATGGCTCCCACCAGTAGCAGCAAGCAGCGGGATCTCTCCTTCTTTCGTCAGATCCCGGTCAAGGTAACGCTGGAAGTGGCCAGTACCGAGGTCTCGCTGGGGGAATTGATGCGAGTGGAAGCAGGGGCTGTTATCGAGCTCGACAAATTGGCAGGTGAACCGCTTGACGTCAGGGTAAATGGCCGCCTGTTGGCCAAGGGGGAAGTTGTTGTGGTCAATGGTAAATATGGTCTGCGTCTGGTGGATGTGATCGACACCAATCTGCTGGGTGGCCTGGACGACTGATGCGCCACCTGCTGTTTGCTCTGCTGTTGTGTTCGCTGCCCAGTTGGGGGGCAGACATGACATTGTTCTCGGTTTTACCGGGTGCTGAAGGTGGGGAGGACTACAACATTAAGTTGCAGATCCTCTTCTTTATGACCCTTTTGGGACTCCTTCCGACCCTATTGCTCATGATGACCAGCTTTACCCGGATTATCATAGTGCTGGCGATTCTGCGCCAGGCGATAGGCTTGCAGCAGAGCCCTCCCAACCGTGTACTGATAGGCATCAGCTTGATACTGACGATAGTGATCATGCGTCCTGTCTGGACTGATATGTATCAGCATGCATTCATCCCTTACGATCAGAATGAAATTAGCCTGTCTGAAGGGATCGCCAGGGCTGAAAAGCCCTTGCGTCATTTCATGCTGGCGCAGACCCGCGAACCGGATCTGGAACAGATGCTGCGGATCTCCGGTGAGTCCACCTCTCTCACCAAAGCTGAGGTTCCGTTTGGCGTCTTGTTGCCTGCTTTTGTGCTGAGTGAACTGAACACAGCCTTTCAGATTGGATTTATGTTGTTTATCCCTTTCCTGGTGATAGATCTGGTCGTTGCCAGTGTTCTGATGGCGATGGGGATGATGATGCTCTCGCCCCTGATCATCTCGTTACCGTTCAAGCTGATGGTGTTCGTGCTGGTGGATGGCTGGTCCATGACTGTGGGCACCCTTGCAGCTAGCTTTGGTAGTGGAGGCTGACGTGACACCAGAGCAGAGTGTGGCGCTCATTGGTGGTGCCGTTAACCTGGTGGTGGTGATGGTTTCTGTGCTGATTGTACCGAGCCTGATCGTCGGCTTGGTCGTCAGCGTGTTTCAGGCGGCGACTCAGATCCAGGAGCAAACACTCAGTTTCTTGCCACGTTTTCTGGTGACTTTGATGACGCTCATCTTCACCGGCAACTGGTTGCTCTCCCAAATCACGACCCTGTTCCACGATCTGTTTTTGAAGATACCCGGGCTTATTGGATGAATTCCCTGCTGTCCCTCAGTGCTGCCGACCTGACTGCCTGGTTGGGGCAGTGGTGGTGGCCATTCATCCGGATTGCCACCGCATTTTGGGTTATGCCGGTATTTGGTGATGGCCGGATCCCACCGCAAGTGCGTTTGCTCCTCGCCTTCATCGTCAGCCTGTTGATCGCTCCTATGTTAAAAGATATGCCAGTGGTTGATCCTTTCAGTACCGGTGCCCTCGTGTTGGCTGTGGAGCAACTGTTGTTCGGGCTGCTGTTCGGACTCTGTGTCCAGATGTTGTTCATGATCATGACCATGGCTGGACAGGTCCTCTCCATGCAGATGGGTCTGGCGATGGCAGTAATGAATGATCCCAGTAACGGGGATTCTGCACCTATCATCAGCCAGCTGATGCTTATCTTCTGCTCACTGCTGTTTCTTGGGCTCAATGGTCATCTGGTCACCCTGGATGTGCTGGTACAGAGTCTACGTAGCTGGCCACCGGGATCTTCGCTCGACTTGCTGGATATGAAAGGGGTCATAGGTTTGTTTGGCTGGTGTATCGGTGCAGCATTGATCCTGACCTTGCCTGCGGTGGTGGCCATGTTGATGGTCAACCTGACCTTCGGGGTCATGAACCGCACCGCGCCATCCCTGAACATCTTTTCGCTGGGTTTTCCCATGACTTTGTTGCTCGGGTTGGTGACCATGGCTATTTCCATCAGTGGCGTTCCGGCCCGCTACCTTGACTTGGTGACGCATGTGCTGGAGCAGCTTAGGGTACTGACCCCATCATGAGTCAGAATAGCGCCCAGGATAAAACCGAAGAGGCCTCTTCCCAGAAACTGCGCAAGGCTCGGGAAGAGGGACAGATAGCGCGCTCCAAGGAGCTGAGCTCCGCCGGGCTGTTGCTGCTGGGTGGCCTTGCCATGCAATGGATGGTGCCCAGCTTTGGTCACTTCTTTGCCGAGTTGATGAAACGTCCCCAACGCTTTGACTGGCAAGGTGCCCGTGAGCCGCAGATGATGATTCATTGGACGGCAGAAGCCCTGCTCAGCATGTTGTGGGTGCTGCTACCTCTGTTCGGTTTTCTGGCGTTGTTGCTGGTACTGCTCAGCATTGTGCCAGGTGGCATGGTGCTGACCTGGAAGAAATTACTGCCCAGCGCAGAGAAGCTCAATCCGCTCAAGGGGCTCAAGCGGATGTTCTCGACTCACAGCCTGATGGAACTGCTGAAATCTGTGCTCAAGATCCTGCTGATCGGCTCAACATTGGCACTGATGCTGCAGCACCAATGGCCCTTGCTGATGATGATGAACCGTATGCCCCCCCAGGTTGCGATGGAGCAGGCGCTGCGAATCCTCTCTCAGGCATTTATCTTGCTTGGCAGTGTGCAGATGCTGATTGCCGTTCTGGATGTACCGTATCAGCGTTGGTCCCTGAACAAGCAGTTGCGGATGACCAAGCAAGAGGTCAAGGATGAATACAAGAACAGCGAAGGGCGGCCTGAGATAAAGGCCAAGATCCGCCAGGTACAAGGGATGCTTGCCCGGGCTCGTATCGAACAACGTGTACCACAGGCCGATGTGATTATCGTCAACCCGACTCACTATGCGGTGGCCATTAAATATGATCCTGAGCGAGCAAATGCTCCTTACGTGATTGCCAAAGGGATTGACAGCATGGCGGAGCGGATCCGCCAGGTCGCAAAGCAGCACGACAAGATGGTCATTAGTCTGCCGGACCTGACCCGTGCCATTTATTACTCCACCCGGGTAGACCAGGAAGTGCCTGCGGGTCTTTACACCGCAGTGGCTTATGTGCTGAACCATGTATTGCAGTTACGGGCCTATGCGGCTGGCAAGGGGCAGAAACCTACTCCTCTTGCCCCTTTGCATGTGCCGCCCGAGTTACGTCAACCTGAGAGGTAAGTTGTGAACTGGCGTGTATTGACCCAATCCTATACCGCGATCCCCATGCTGCTCTTGGCCATACTGGCCATGATGATCTTGCCTTTGCCTGGTTGGCTGCTGGATGCCCTGTTCACGTTCAACATAGTGTTGGCGGTTCTGGTGCTGCTGGTTTCTGTCTCAGCCCGCCGCCCGCTCGATTTTTCTGTCTTCCCCACAGTATTGCTGGTGGCAACTCTGATGCGGTTGTCGCTCAACGTTGCCTCTACCCGCGTCGTCTTACTGCATGGTCACGAGGGGCATGAGGCTGCAGGTAAGGTCATTCAGGCCTTCGGGGAAGTGGTCATCGGCGGTAACTATGTCGTCGGTCTGGTAGTTTTCGTGATCCTGATGATCATCAACTTCGTGGTGATCACCAAGGGGGGCGAGCGGATATCCGAGGTATCTGCTCGTTTCACCCTGGATGCGATGCCCGGTAAACAGATGGCGATCGATGCTGATCTCAACGCCGGCACCATGGATCAGCATCAGGCCCGTGCCCGGCGTGACGAGATTGCAAGAGAGGCTGATTTTTACGGTGCTATGGACGGTGCGTCCAAGTTCGTGCGAGGGGATGCCATCGCTGGCTTGCTGGTGTTGATCATCAATCTGGTCGGGGGGTTGGCGATCGGTATCTTCCAGCACTCGCTCCAGGTTGCTGAGGCGTTTCAGAGTTATGCACTGCTCACCATAGGTGACGGTCTGGTTGCCCAGATCCCTTCTTTGCTGATGTCTACCGCTGCCGCCATCATAGTGACTCGGGTCAGCGACGAAGGCGAGATGTCGGATCAGGTGGGTCAGCAAATCCTGGCATCGCCGCGGGTTATCTATACCGCCGCTACCATCATGTTGATCCTGGGCCTAGTGCCAGGCATGCCTATGCTGGCTTTTCTCAGTTTCGCCGCCGTGCTGGCATGGGCCGGTTGGAGTGTCAGCAAGCGTCGAGTCAATGATCCTGACCTAGATGCAGCCCAGGAGCTGACGCGCCAGATGGTGCAGTCCGAGCCACAGGGACTGGAGTGGCAGGATCTGCCTACTGTCGATGCGGTTGCCATTGAGTTGGGCTATCGGCTGGTGCCCTTGGCGGAAGCGGACAAGGGTGCCGAGCTGCTAGCCCGGGTAAGGGGTATTCGTAAAACCCTCTCCGAGCAATATGGCTTCCTGCTACCCGAGATTCGGGTGCGTGACAACTTGCAGCTGCAACCCGATCAATACCGGATCAAGTTGTCCGGTGTGCCACTTGCGGCTGGTAACGTTGACTGTCAGCGACTGATGGCGATCAGCAGTGGGGATACGTATGGTTCTCTTGATGGTGAGCTGACCCAGGATCCCGCCTATGGGATGAGTGCTGTATGGATTTCCCCAGAGAACAAGGCCAAGGCCTTGAACCTGGGCTATTCCGTGGTCGATTCCGCGACAGTTATTGCCACCCATGCTAGCAAGCTGCTGAGAGAGCAACTTGATTCTCTGTTTGGCCATGATGAGGTAGGCAAGTTGGGCCAATATCTGGCTACCCAGTCACCCCGTCTGGCAGAAGAACTCAATCTGGCGCTGACCCAGATGCAGCAACTGAGGGTATTCCGCCAGTTGCTCAAGGAGCAGATCAGCCTCACTGATATTCGAACCATTGCCACCACCTTGCTAGATGCGAGCGAACTGACCAAGGATCCGGTCTTGCTGGCGTCCGATGTCAGGTGTGCCTTGAAGCGCCAGATTGTCAGACAGGCGATTGGGTCGCGCGATATTTTGGCAGCGTTTACCCTGGAGGACCGCCTGGAGCAGACGCTGTTGGCTGCAATGAACCAGTCCCAGCAGCAGGGTAAGATTCAGTTGGATAGCTTTCCTGTTGATCCTCAGCTGCTGGCGCAGTTGCAGCAAAATATGCCGTTGGTGAAAGAGCAGTTGCAACAGCAAGGTCATGCTCCAGTATTGGTTGTCATGCCTCAACTCAGGCCCTTGATGGCGCGATATGCTCGATCTTTTTCAAAAGGTCTCAAAGTGCTCTCTTATAATGAAATACCGGAAGACCTGAGGGTAGAAGTTATTGGAACACTAGGCTGAAGCTGAACTGCCATGTTATGAAGTGATGGGAAGGTTATATTCCGCATATTTACTTGAATTGTCATCGGAAGCCGCTATGATGTGACTGTTTTTGACGCATCAAGCGTTAACAATAAATAACAAATATAACAATTAACATGTGCCACACAGCTATCACTGGGTAGGTGAAGCTGTATTATCCCAATATGGGCAGTCGCATGATAAAGGCAAACTGAACTGAAAAGTCAGGACGCAAAGCTTCCGGTCTAATAGCGGCAATGCTAATGATAGCGGGGTTACCAAGGCAATTGTTACCGCCTTGATACCATCCTCTGCATAAATTAGATGCCCGTTTGAGGCACCATTTTCGAAATGGTGCGCTTTTATTTTTGACACACCAGTTCTGTTGATTGGTTTGTCCATAATCAGGGGGTCGGGTTCATATGCTTTCGGATATATCTATCAATAAAAAATCAAGACCCATTGGTATTGAGACAGCTCCTCATTTGTTATTGATCAGACCTGCGTTATCAAATGGAAACGATATAAAGGGGATGTTGGTAGCGCAGGGATACACAGTTTCCTGTGTTGACTCGATTAGGAAGTCCAAATTAATTCTCGCCAATAACTCAGTTGCGTTGATCTTGCTCGATATGGATCTTATGACTGAGGCGGGTCCCCAATTGGCGCATGAATTTTGCGGCGTCGACTGTGTCATCCTGGTTAATGAGCAGCAGGCTTATCTTGCAGCAGAAGCCATGCGGGCGGGGGCGATAGACTACATCATCAAACCCTTTGGCTGTCAGCAAATGCTTGATGCAGTTAAGGGGGCGCTGCGTCTGCGCCAATCCATTCCCAATCTGATCGCTACCTCTGCCATGAGCCTACAAGTGTTGCAACTTGCTCGTCGTGCAGCCAAGACGTCTGCCACCATTCTGATTGGTGGTGAGTCGGGGACGGGTAAGGAACGACTGGCTCGCTATATCCACGACATGTCCAACCGTGCCGGTAAACCGTTTATCGCCATCAACTGTGCCGCTATTCCTGAATCCATGCTCGAATCCATTTTGTTTGGGCATAACAAGGGGGCGTTCACCGGGGCTACAGGGACTCAACCTGGCAAATTTGAGTTGGCACAGGGTGGGACCCTGTTACTTGATGAAATATCTGAGTTGCCTTTGTTGCTACAGGCCAAGCTGCTGCGTGTTTTACAAGAGAAGGAGGTCGAGCGGCTAGGCAGTCACCAAACCATCGCGCTGGATGTGCGAATTATCGCTGCCAGCAACAAGGATATACGGACTCTTGTTGCCGTGGGCCAGTTTCGGGAAGATCTGTTTTATCGTCTCGACGTGCTTCCCATGAGTTGGCCAGCTCTTCGGGAGCGCCCGGACGACATACTGCCACTGGCCGAATATTTCATCGAACTGCATGCTCCTCAGCAAGGCTATCGCCTGAGCGAAAGTGCCCATAAGCAGCTGTTGGCGTATGGCTGGCCAGGCAATGTCCGGGAGCTGGATAACGTGATACAACGTTCATTAATCATGGCTCGCGGATTGCATATTCAAGCAGTCGATTTGATGCTGCCCAGTTACACCATTGAATCCGACGATGCGTTACCGGAGGCGTTTTCCGCTCCGGAAGGGCTTAGCGAGACACGTCGGTATGCCGAATTTCAATTTGTACTAGAGACCCTGCGCCGCTTTCGTGGCCATCGGACCCGCACGGCAGAGGCTCTTGGGATGACGACCCGGGCTCTGAGATACAAGCTGGCGGCCATGCGTGAGCAGGGCATTGATATTGAGCAGCAGCTTCAAAACTAAGGGATAACCGAGTGAAGATCGAAATGATGTCATCACAGGTGACGCTCTTGCAGCAGATGCAGGAGATGCAGCGAGTCGCCAACCAAACCCCTTCCATCGAATTAAATGATGCATCGAATGTGTCATTTACCGATGCCATGCGCGATGTCATCGGGCGAGTCAACGAGCAGCAAAATACCGCCTCAAAACTGATGACCGCCGTCGATGCGGGTCAGAGCGATGATCTGGTGGGTGCCATGGTGGCCAGCCAGAAAGCGGGTCTCAGCTTCTCAGCCCTGATGCAGGTGCGAAACAAGCTGATGACAGGCTTTGACGACATTATGCGCATGCCACTCTGAGGTAAGTGATGACTGAACTGGTAACGTCCCCGCAAGGGGCTTCGGATTCCTTCAGAACACGAGTTCAGGAAGGGTTGCGCAATTGGCGTAGTCTTTCTCGCGACAACAAATCCATTCTTACAATCGCACTATTGGCGGCCATTGTGGCCGGCACGATCGTCGTGATCCTGTGGACCTCCGGCAAGAATTACGTGCCCCTATATGGCAAGCAGGAACTTTACGATACCGCCAACATCATGGAGATGCTGGAGAAGGAGCAAGTGCCATTCCGTTTGGAAAAGAGCACGGGTCAAATTCTGGTCCCCGAGAGTCAGCTTGCCCATGTTCGTATGGCGCTGGCGGCCAGAGGGGTCAGAGCAGCCATGCCAGCCGGCCTCGAGGGGTTGGATAATGCTACAGGGCTTGGTACCAGCGAATTCATGGAGGGCGCCCGTTATCGGCATGCATTGGAAGGTGAGCTGGCGAGAACCATCATCTCACTGGATGCGGTGCGCAGTGCTCGTGTCCATCTGGCGATTCCCAAGCGAACCCTGTTTGTCGGTCGTGATGAAGAAAAACCCAGTGCCTCTGTGATGCTGGATCTGCAACCGGGTCAGACAATGGAGCCAGGACAGGTAGAGGCGATCGCCAATCTGGTGGCCGGCAGCATCTCCGGTATGAAGCCGGGTACTGTGACCATAGTGGATCAGGCGGGTCAGCTGCTCAGCGCCGAGCTGGGTGACAAGGCTGGTTTCGGCAAGCAGAGCGTGCAGCAGATGGAATATGTGCGCAAGCTTGAGCAGTACATCCGTCAGCGGGCCAGCGACATGCTCTATCCCATGCTGGGCACGGGCAACTTCAGGGTGCAGATCGCCGCCGATGTGAACTTCAATGCAGTGGAGGAGACCCAACAGCAGCTGGATCCACAGGGCGTGGTCACCAAGGAGTCCAGTAAGTCGGATACAACCCTAGATGCGTTGGCGCTGGGGATCCCTGGAGCCTTGTCCAATCGTCCTCCCGAAACGGCACCAAATAGTGAGCAACCAGCTCAAAATCAGGGGACTACCAGCTCGGAGACCCAGAGGAACGGTTCTCGTTCCGAGCGCCAAGAGATTAACAAACAGTACGAAAACAGCCGAACCATAGTGCATACCCGCTATCAGCAGGGGCGGCTGGAGAAGATGAATGTTTCCATTTTGCTAAATCAGCAAAGTGCCCCCAAAGATGGCTGGAGTGCAGAACAGCTGGAGCAAATCCGCCAGATGGTGGAACGCTCGGTCGGATTTGATGATGCGCGGGGCGATCAGATCAGCCTGCAGGTCTTCGATTTTACCGGTGTCGTACCGATTGTTCCTCCTGAATCTGGCTGGTGGGAAACACCTTATTGGCAAGACTCATTGCGTTATCTGGTCGGTGGCCTGCTTGGCCTGACGTTGGTGTTCTTCGGGATTCGTCCGTTGGTGAAGCATCTGGTTCGTACCCAGCAGTTGTCTGATGAGGAGCCATATGAAGGGCGTGATGAGCAACAAGAGCCAACAGTGGGTCTCTCCATGCGGCAGGATGACGATGCCGCCCTGGCGGCTCCGATGATGAATAATGGTTTGATCCGTGCGGATAATCAGATGGAACCCCAGTTCTCTTCCTTGAATCTGGAAGCATTGCCAGAGCCGGGTTCCGAACTGGAAGTACAGCTTAAGCATCTGCAGCTGCTGGTTGAGAAGGACACTGCTCGGGTAGCAGAAGTGGTCAGATCATGGGTGAGTGGCAATGAACAACGTTAATCTGAACCAGAATGCCGTCGATATTGACATTGATAATCTGGAAAAGGCAGCGATTTTGCTGTTGAGCATGGGCACAGAAGCTGCAGCAAAGGTCATGCAGAAACTCTCCCGTGACGAAGTGCAGCGTCTCATCTCCAAGATGGCGGGTCTGTCAGGTGTCAGCTCGATGGAGGCAAAGTGGACTTTGCAGCAGTTCTTCAACCAGTACCGCGAGCAGAGCGGGATTGGCAGCGCTTCGCGGGAATATCTGGAACAGACGCTGGATCTTGCACTGGGACAGCGGCTATCTCGCAGCCTGCTCGACAGCCTCTATGGCGATGTTATGAGCCAGGATATTCAGCGTTTGCAATGGGTGCCTGCCGATGTGTTGGCCCGCTTCTTCCGTAATGAGCATCCGCAAATGCAGGCGGTCCTGCTGGCGTTCTTGCCACCTCAGACAGCGTCCGCCGTACTGGATGCTCTGCCTGGATCCATCCACGATGATCTGTTGGTGCGGGTTGCCAGCCTCAATAGTGTCAGTGAACACGTGTTGGGAGAGCTGCGTCTGACATTGGACCGCTGCCTCGCCTACGTGGCTGATCAGTCCGGAGCCAAGGTTAATGGCGTACGACAGGTGGCCGACATCTTGAACCGTTATCAGGGCGATAAGGAGCAGATGCTCTCCCTGTTGAGGGAGCACGATGGCGACATGGCGCTGGAAATCGAGAAAAACATGTTCGACTTCATGGCGTTGCGTCGTCAATCGGATGAAACCCTGCAACGTCTGGTACAGGAACTACCAAGCGATCTGCTGGCGTTGGCGCTGAAAAATACCGAAGCCAGCTTTCGCAAAGTGGTACTGGGAGCCATGCCGAAACGGATGGCCCAGGCCCTGGATGTCCAAATTCAGGGGCAGGGCAGTGTCTCCTTGCGCAAGGTTGAGCAGGCGAGGGAAGAGGTCATGCAACTGGTCCGCGAGTTGGTGGAGCAGGGCGAGGTCGAATTCCAGCTGTTCGAAGAGCCCACCGTCAATTAACAGGAGGCGTTCATGAGTCACAATGTTCGCAAGTTGGCGACGGGAGCCGCTCGTCTTTACCGTTTCCCTTCGTTGGGGCAAAGCGGAGAAGAGGCGCAGAGTCAGCAGGATCAGTTCGAATTCGGTTATCAGCAGGGTCTGGAGCAAGGCCATGACGAAGGGTATCAGAGTGGCTATCAGCAAGGATTGACCAGCGGTCTCGTTGACGGAGAGGCCAAGGGACTGCAGCAGGGGCAAACTCGTGGCTTTTCACAGGGGCTAGCAGAAGGTCGTGCCTCGTTCGATCAGGCGATGGTTCCCTTTGCCAAGCTGCAGGCGCAATGGGAGTCCTTGACTCATTCTCGCATGCGGGAGCAAAAAGAGCTGGTTGCCCAGCTGGTAACGCAGGTTGCGAAACGCGTGATCCAGGCTGAATTTACCCTCAATCCGCAGCAGGTACTCAATCAGGTGGAGCAGGCTTTGGCGAGTCTGCCGGCTACATCGGAAGAGCTGGTGATCTATCTCAGTGAGGGGGATCGGCAGCGCTTGGCCGAGCAAGGCGTTACTCGTTGTGAGGGGTGGCCATTGCAGGTGGATGGCGCCCTGAGTGTAGGTGATGCCCGTATAGAAACACGGGCAGCGGTTATCGAAGTCAATACAGGCGAGCGCCTCGCCTCTTGTATCGAGCAGCTGAATAGTACGCTGGAATTGCCACAGGATGCATGAAGCGCTGCAACAGGCGCTCACTTCAGCGCTGGACAGTTTTGAGGATGTTCCCGGTTTTCGCCGTTATGGCCGTCTGGTTAGAGTCACCGGGCTGACGCTGGAGGTGGTTGGCTGCCAGCTGGTGATGGGCCAGCGTTGCCGAGTTGATACGGCGGCCGGGACACCACTGTTGGCCGAAGTCGTTGGGTTCAACCGGGACATTTCCTACTTGATGCCGCTGCAACCCATGAGCGGTCTCTATGCCGGTGCACGTGTGCTTCCCATTGATGGTGAAGAGACAATACAGGTCGGTGAGCATTTGCTGGGACGTGTGGTTGATGGCCTGTTGCAGCCCCTGGATGGTCGGCCGTTACGCGATGAAGGTGAGCGTGTTGCTCTGTTCGCCTCACCACCCAATCCGCTGTTACGTACGCCAGTGCGCGAGCCGCTCGATGTAGGCATTCGTGCCATCAATGGCCTGTTGACTGTCGGCAAGGGGCAGCGTCTGGGCCTGTTTGCGGGCTCCGGGGTCGGCAAGAGCATGCTATTGGGCATGATGACCCGCAATACGACCGCACAGATAGTGGTGGTAGGCCTGATTGGTGAACGGGGGCGAGAGGTGCGCGAATTTATCGAGCACAGCCTGGGCCCAGAAGGGTTGGCGCGTGCTGTCGTCGTGGCAGCCCCTGCTGACCAATCTCCGCTGATGCGTCTGCGCGCAGCACAATTGTGTCACCGTATCGCCGAGTATTTCCGTGAGCAGGGGAGGGATGTGCTGCTGCTCATGGACTCCTTGACCCGCTATGCCCAGGCTCAGCGCGAGATCGCGCTGGCAATAGGGGAGCCGCCTGCGACCCGAGGCTATCCACCTTCGGTGTTCAGTATGCTGACACAGCTGGTTGAGCGAGCCGGTAATGGCACACACCCCGATGGTTCTCTGAGCGCTTTCTACACAGTTTTGGCTGAAGGGGATGACCAGCAGGATCCCGTGGTGGATGCGGCACGCGCCATTCTGGATGGTCATATTGTTCTGGCTCGCCGATTGGCGGAGGAGGGACATTACCCTGCGATCGACATAGGTGCATCCGTTAGCCGGGTCATGCCACAGGTTGTCCCTGCAGAATGGCAGACGTTGGCGGTGACGTTGCGGCAGTTGTGGGGGCGTTATCAACAGGTGCGCGAGCTGTTGCCGTTGGGCGGTTATCAGCCGGGAGCTGACCCCCAGATGGATGAGGCGGTGCAGCGTTACCCTGCCATCGCAGCCTTCCTGCAACAGGGCATCCATGAGGAAACGCCTTTTGTCCAAGTGATGGCAGGGCTGAAGCAAGTGCTCGGGAAGTCTTAAGGATCCGCCATGTTGAAATCCTATCTTGGTGTGCAGCAGAATGCGTTGGAGGTGATGGGCAAGGAGCGCCAGCGTCTGCGAGAAGAGGCCATGCAAGAAGAGCATAGGGCGCTGAGGTTGCAAGATGTGATCAACTCTCTTAACCCAGGTTCGGCAACATTTCATCCCCTGCTGTGGCACAACAAGCAGCAGATGGAGGGACAGCTGCGCCATCTGCTGGTTCATCAGGTACAACAGTCTGCCTTGGCCAAATTGGATTTGGAGCGCCACGAAGGCCAAGTACTCAAGCAATTTGGTCGAGTTAAAGGATTAGAGCTGTTACTGGATAAGCGTGACCTTGCCCTGCGTCAGGAGCAAGAGTCCCGGGAACAGCGACAGATGGATGAGTTATCCAGTCTGCGTCATCGCATGCAGAGAGAGGGATAAGAATTAGTCCGGGAAACGTTCTAGTTGGCCATAGGGCTGTTCTTGTCCCAATAGTGAGTTGATTGTTTCGATCTGCCCTGCTAGCAGGCGGCCATTGAGTTCGTTTTGGCGCAAACATTGATGTAATAACTGCTCAAGCTGTTGCCATTGGCTGGTAACGTTTTTTTGCAAACTGGCGGGCAGTTTTGCGATTAGTATTGCCATCCCTTTTTCGTCCGGTTTCAATCCCAACGCGAGCAGATGTTGACAGCGTTGTTGTGCCTGCTTCTGAACAGCTACCATCAGTTGGGTCTGCAGCTGATTGTGTTCCGCCAGCCCGTTGACATCGTGAGCGGCCAGCAGGTTGTGTTGGCGCAGAAGTTGCTGTTGCAGCTCGGCGTAGCGACCACAATCTTGCTGGATACCGATGATCAGTTGCTTGACCCGCTGCTTGGGATCCACGCTCATCGACGATGCATATCCAGAATGGCTTGGCTCAGCGCATCCATATCGAGCTCAAGCTTGCCGTCGCTGATAGCTTGGCGGATCTGGTTTACCTTCTCCATATCCACATCAGATGTCGTTGCCAGTTGCGATCTTGCCTGCTTTACAAACTGCGCCGTGGTGCTTATCTGGGCATCAGCCTGGCTGGCACGTGCTGGCGGCTGTGCAGTCGCAGACGCCGGCTTGCGTTGCTGCTGGGTTTGAACATAAAGCGGGTCGGGGCGTGTGATTTTCATAACGTCAATTCCTGATGGTCTATCTCTGACAAGCGACCCAAGGCCGGCCTAACTTAAATCAAACTCGTCCTTTGGGTTAAAAACGGGTTTCCACTTCACCTTTCTCGATTACCCAGGCCTGAATCTCTTTGCCTGAACTGAGATTTCTTACCTTAATGCCATCGCCAATGGCGCCGTTTGCCAATGCTTTGCCGCGGGTGGTTGCTGAAAAACCGTCGAGACTGGCTCTGATCAGTACCCCTTCTCCTTCCCGAACGGCCCAGGCCTTTTGTAAATCCAGTTCGCCAATCAACTGACCCATCCTGAGATTCCGATTGCTCTTGCTCCCCACAAGGGATTCGGAGCTTGGAACGAAGCCACGTTGCAATCGACTGATATCAAGAGATTTTTCGACGAGGTCTCCGGCACGAATGGTTTGGCCTTTCTGGATCTCTTGTGCCGTCACCCAGACTGGCAACATGAGCGTCACTTCGACTCGAGCCCTTAGTTGCCATGCAGGTTCCGTACATTCAGCCAGATAGGGACGTCGCCCCCAGGGTTGCCGATATTGACCTCCAGCTTGCAAACGAATGGCTTGTTGGCAGGGTGGCAAATGGGTCACCGCGGGAGAGATCCAGACTTGGTAGTCGACCTCAGGGGCTGACCAGCCTTGTTGCTGCAAATAGGTGTTCAGTGCGTCACTGGCATCCTTTTTCAGCTGGGCCTCTAAATACCGCGACAAGTCGGTGGGTGCGGCTTGCAGTGTGTATGACAGCATCAGCAGGCACAACAGGCCAATGCGCTTCCATACGGGAAGCAACACTTCCCCTTTTATCAGTGTTATCAGCCACTGTTGATGCTGTAACCAGCGGGAATAAAGGATATTCATCATTGGCATGAGTCTTGATAAAGATTGCACCAGTCTGACAGATTCATAGAAGGATGAAGCATGAGTATCTCATTTGACAGCGCTCTTGGTGTACACCCTTATGCCCTAGATGTGCGGGCGGATCGGGCGCGTATTCTGGCAGGGAACCTGGCCAATGTGGATACCCCTGGCTATCTGGCCCGAGATGTCGATTATAAGACGATTCTTGGGCGTGTCGCGCAGCAAGTCGCAACGGGAGAAACGAGCGCCGCCATCAGTCAGGGTGTCATGGCCAATGATATGCGACATCCTCTGTATCGAATTCCCTATCAGGTTTCAATGGATGGCAATACTGCCGAGCTCAGTGTTGAGCAAAGCAAGTTTGCCAATAATGCTACCGACTTTCAGACCAGTCTCACCTTCCTGAATATGAAAATCACCGGGATTGCCAAAGCGATCGAGGGCCGTTAATCATGTCGTTTAATCGAATTTATGACATCGCAGGCAGTGCCATGCGCGCGCAAACCGTGCGCCTGGATACGGTTGCCTCCAATCTGGCAAACGTGGACAGTGCTGCAGGCAGTGAAGAGGCCGCTTTTCGTGCCATCAAGCCGGTGTTCTCCACGCTGTATCAACGAGTACAGGATGCTGATTCGCTGGGGGCGGCTCAGGTGCAGATTGCAGGAATCGTGCAGTCTGATCGCCAAGTAGAGAAGCGCCTCGAGCTGACCAACCCCCTGGCCGATCAGGATGGCTTCGTCTACTACTCCAACGTCAACGTAGTTGAAGAAATGGCCGACATGATGAGCGCTTCACGCGGTTTTGAAACCTCGGTCGAAGTGATCAATCGTATCAATAGCATGCAGCAAGGTCTGCTGCGTCTGGGCCAGGGAGTGTAAGCCATGAGCCTGCCTCCGATAAATGGCCTGGATACTGCGCGTGACACCAGTCAGCGTACCGCAACACCAGATATAGCCCCCAACAGTGAGGCTGCAGACCAGAACCCTCAGGGCGGTATGCAACTGCGCAACGAATTCTTGCAGATGATGGTTGCCCAGATCCAGAACCAAGACCCGACTAATCCACTGGATGGTGCCCAGTATGTCACCCAGCTGGCTCAGTTCAGCATGGTGGAAGGGATTGAGAACCTCAAAATCCTGCAGCAGAAGTCGATCAACATGATGGACACCCAGCAGGTATTGCAGAGTACGGATCTGATCGATAAGGAAGTCATGGTTCCCAGCAATACGCTAACCCTGAGCGCCGAAAAGACGATTCGTGGACAGATTGAGCTGGCCGGTGCTGCGGATCAGGTTGAGCTTAAAGTGTATGACGAACATGGCACCCTGGTCGCGACCAAAAATTGGGGTGATAGCAAGGCTGGGGGACTCGATTATGAATTGCCTCCCTTGCCTGCCGGTGAATACAGCTTCGAGGTAAAAGCCTCGCTCGATGGCGTGGCGACCACATCCAAGAATTTTGTGGCCAGCAAGGTAGAGCGTGTCACCTTGCCTGGTACAGGCGAGATCATGTTACAGGTGGCTGGAGTGGGTGATGTGCCTCTCTTCAGTGCCATCCAGTTTGGTAAATCGGCGTAATTAGATAGGAGCGAAATTGTGTCTTTCAGTATCGGATTGAGCGGCCTGCGCGCCGTGAACCAGGAATTGAGTGTTATCAGCAACAACGTGGCTAACGCCAGCACGGCTGGTTTCAAATCGAGCCGCGCCGAATTCGCCGCCATCTATGGTGGTGGGCAGGCTGGTGGTGTCGAGATGAACAACGTCTCCCAGAACTTTGACCGTAATGGCGATGTGATGCGTACCGGTAAGGGACTGGATCTTGCGATCTCCGGCAGTGGTTTTTTTGTGCTGAAAGATAGCAATGGCCAGACTTCTTATACCCGTGCGGGTATGTTTATACGGGATGCCAATAACTATCTGACCACCGCCAATGGCACTCGTCTGCAAGGCTATACCACCAATGATGCGGGTGAGCTGCAAACCGGCGTGGTTGGTGATATTCAGGTCAAAGCTGGCAGCTTGCCAGCCAAGGCATCTGACAAGCTGGAGTTCGTAGCCAATCTCAAGGCGGATGCCAGTGTAATCGATCAGACCACCCATCCGTTTGATCCTGCCAAATCAGACAGTTTTAGCTATTCGCAATCCAGCAAGGTTTATGATTCGCTGGGTGTTGAACATACAGTGACCCAGTATTTTGTCAAAACGGCGGACAATACCTGGCAAGTCAACTATGCCTTCAATGGCACCCCGGCGGGTACGCCGGTGACCATGGAATTCAATACCAACGGTACATTGAAATCCCCGACTACGTCCCCTGTGCTGAATTTGACGCCCCCAGGCGCAGAGACAATTGATCTCAGTATTGATGTCGCACGTGTCAGTCAGTACGCCTCTGACTTCAACGCTACCCGTAACCAATCCAATGGCTATGCCGCCGGGGATCTGACCGGGGTCAAGGTTGATGCCGATGGTGGCGTGTATGCCACCTTCACCAATGGTCAGAGTTTGTTGCAAGGGCAGGTGGTGATGGCTAACTTCACCAACCCGAATGGCTTGATGCAAACCAACAACACCACCTGGCAGCAATCCTTCAGCTCAGGTCAGCCGGTGTTGGGCGCGCCAGGAACCGGGACCATGGGCTCACTCACCGCGGGGGCTTACGAGAGCTCCAACGTGGACTTGACCGGTGAGCTGGTCAGCCTGATGACTTCCCAGCGTAACTATCAGGCCAACGCCAAAACCATCAGCTCAGCTGACAAGATGACCCAGGTTCTCTTCAACTCCTTCTAAGGCTTGATGCGTGGAAAAGCTTATCTATACCGCCATGTCGGGGGCACAACATACCCTGATGGCACAGCAAATTCGGGCGAATAACCTGGCCAACGTCAATACCGCCGGTTTTCGGGCCGATTTTGAGCGGGTCTCAGCCTATGCGCTGACCGGTGATGGCTACCCAAGCCGGATCATGGCGCGTGAAGAGATGGCCGGCACGGATTTTAAGGCGGGCGCCTTGATGCAAACGGGTCGCAAACTGGATGTGGCGGTGCGTGGTGACGGTTTTATCACGGTGCAAACTGCCGATGGCAAAGAGGCCTATACCCGGGCCGGTAACTTGGAAGTGGACTCTGAAGGGCTATTGACTCTCAATGGCCGTCCTGTGCTGGGAGATGGCGGGGAAATGGTACTGCCTGCCTATCGCGACCTGAGCTTCGGCAAGGATGGTTCTCTCAGCATCACGCCACCGGGTGGAGGTGCCCGATTGGATGTGGGTCGCCTCAAGCTGGTCAATCCGGATCCGGTCGAACTGGTAAAAGGTCCGGACGGCCTCTTTCGCTTGCGCCAAGGGGGTGATGCCGAGACCAGCGAGCAGGTGGTGCTGGCCTCAGGTTTTCTTGAGGGAGCCAATGTTAATGCGGTCGACGAGCTGATTAGCAGTATGTCATTGACCCGCAATTTTGAGCTTCAGGTCAAGTTGATGAAAACCGCAGATGATCAGGCCCGGCAAGGGGCCAGACTTATTTCCGGTCAGGGCTAGCAGGTTAGCTCGCCAGAGTCGTAAGACCCTTGATGGATGCGCGATAGCGCCCCGAATGAATTAGGTGGAGAAGCAAAGATGCATGCAGCACTTTGGGTGAGTAAAACAGGTCTGTCGGCACAAGATGCCAAGATGGCCAGCATTTCCAACAACCTGGCCAACGTGAATACGGTCGGCTTCAAGCGCGATCGCGTGGCTTTTGAAGACTTGTTCTATCAGGTACAACGCCAGCCAGGTGCTCAGCAGGATCAGCAAAACCTGTCGCCCATCGGCATTCAGATGGGTAATGGTGTGCGTGTGGTTGGAACACAGAAAGTGTTTACCCCTGGGCAGTTTCAGAATACCAATCAGGAATTGGATATGGCGGTTGTCGGTGCCGGTTTCTTTGGTGTCGAACGCCCTGATGGGGAAACGGCCTATACCCGTAATGGTCAGTGGCATCGCAATGCCGAAGGTTTGCTGGTGAACTCGGATGGGCTGCCCATGTTGCCGCAAATCCAGATCCCCGACAATGCGACCAAGGTTTCCATAGGTACAGATGGGACCGTGAGTGCAACGCTACCAGGCCAGCAAGAAAATGTGGAGTTGGGGCGTATTACCTTGACCAATTTCGCGAATCCAGCTGGGTTGGAAGCACTTGGGGGCAACCTCTATCGTGCGACTGGTGCCTCTGGCGAAGCCATTGAAGGGGTACCTGGTGAGGAGGCGATGGGCGCCATCAAGCAGTTCACCCTGGAAAGTTCCAACGTCAACGTGGTAGAGGAGATGGTCGACATGATCACCACTCAGCGTGCCTATGAGATGAACGCCAAGGTGGTATCTGCCGCAGATCAGATGCTCAAGTTTGTCACTCAGGCGCTGTGATGATACAGGTGATGCGGCGTTATTTTTGGGTGGTGTTGATGCTGGGTGGTTGTGCCACTTATGAACTCAAGGGCCCTGAACCAGGTGACGAAAAGTGGGCACCTTCCCGACCCAAGTTATCTGTCTCGGCCCGGGGAGAAGACGGTAGCCTTTATCGTGGCGACTACATGATGACTCTGTTTCAGGATCGTCGAGCCTATCGTATCGGCGATATTCTGACCGTGGTGCTGGAAGAGCGTACCCAGTCGAGCAAGAAAGCCAACACCAGCATGAGCAAGAACAGCAGCATGAACGTGCCAGCCCCCTCTATTGGTGGAAAAGTGCGCTCCGACTGGGGCGCCAGCCTGAGTGCAGATCGTGACTTCGATGGTGGCGCTACCTCCAGCCAGCAAAATACGCTAGCCGGTTCCATTACGGTAACGGTTGCCGAAGTGATGCCAAACGGGGTGCTGGGGATCCGGGGCGAGAAATGGATCCGTCTCAATCAAGGAGATGAATATATCCGTTTGGGTGGCATGGTGAGGGTGGAGGATATCGACCAGAGCAACCGTATTTCCTCTCAGCGCATTGCCGATGCCCGCATTACCTATGCGGGGCGTGGCGCACTTGCCGACAGTAACCAGATGGGGTGGCTGGCGCGTTTCTTCAGTTCCGCATTCGCACCTTTTTGAGGATTTACATGAATAAATGGTTTATCACGTTGCTCTGCCTGAGTCTGCCGGTGTTGGCTAATGCCGCGCCGCCTGCCAAGCGAGCCTTGCTGGATATTGCCGATGTGCAGGGAATGCGAACCAACCAGCTGGTGGGTTATGGCTTGGTAGTTGGCTTGTCGGGTACGGGCGATCGCAGCCAGGTCAAATTTACCGGCCAATCCATGGCCAACATGCTCAAGCAGTTTGGCGTACAGTTGCCCGATGATCTCGACCCCAAGCTCAAGAACGTCGCTGCTGTATCGGTACAGGCGACGCTGCCTGCCTTGGCTGGCAAGGGGCAGTTGGTGGATGTAACTGTGACCTCCATCGGGGATGCCAAGAGTCTGCGTGGAGGCTCACTGCTGTTGACGCCATTGCGTGGTATCGATGGGGACGTGTACGCCGTTGCCCAGGTCAACCTGGTGGTTGCCGGGGTCAAGGCTGAGGGACAATCCGGTTCCTCTGTGACCATCAATGTACCGACGGCGGGCATTATTCCCAATGGCGCCATCATTGAGCGCGAGGTAGTCAGCAACTTTGCTGATAAACCCGAGGTGACGCTCAACCTGCACCAACCCAACTTTAAAACGGCCCGTAATGTTGAACGGGAAATCAACCGCCAGCTGGGGTCCGTGGCCAGAGCTGTGAGTGCAGGGCGGATCCAGGTCGCAGCCCCCAAGGATGAGAGTCAGCGGATCTCTTTTATGGCGTTGCTGCAAGACATTCAGGTCGACATGGGCAAGGAGCGGCCCAGAGTTGTGTTCAACAGCCGGACCGGGACCGTGGTGATGGGGCAAGGGGTCAAGGTACACAAGGCGGCGGTTAGTCATGGTAGTCTGACCGTGACCATAGGCGAGAGCCAGAATGTCAGTCAACCCAACGCCTTCTCCAATGGGCAAACGACGACGACACCCAATTCAAAGGTCCAGGTGGATCGCGAACGAAACAACATGTTTGTCTGGCCGGATGGCACTTCGCTTGAGGTGATCGTCAAGGCCGTTAATTCACTCGGGGCAACTCCCGATGATGTCATGGCCATTTTACAAGCTCTCGATGAGGCCGGCGCCCTCGAGGGAGAACTGGTGGTCATCTAAGGATCGCTATGACCAGAATAACGTCAGAGCCTGGTTTTTATCAGGATCTCAATGAATTGCAGCAAATAAAGAGCAATCCGGATCAACGTGCGGCGCTGGATGCCGCTGCGGGCCAGTTTGAAGTGAGTTTTTTACAGACTGTGCTCAAGCATATGCGTTCAGCCTCTGACGCTATGCAGGATGAGGATGACAAGATCATTAAAGGAGAAGAGCTATACCGCGACATGTATGACAGTCAGTTGGCGATGAATCTGGTCAAGCGTGGCGGTATGGGATTGAAAGAGCAGATGGTCAACCAATTGGCACCGACATTAAAGAATGCCGAGCCTGTGGTCGCTTCAGAACCACAGACCCTGGCTGCATTCAGTCAGCCTCTGAATTCGGCAAAAATGAGGAAAGTTGACTGATGTCGATGCTCAATATCGGTTTTAGCGGACTTAACGCGGCCCAGATCGCGCTAAACGTCACCGCCCAGAATATCGCCAACGTCAATACCATCGGCTATAGCCGCCAGGAAGCCATGATGGGCAGTCTGTCCGGCTTTGGTCGACTGGACAATGGTATGGGGGTAGAGGTAACCGGTGTTCGCAGGATCACGGATGACTATCTAGTTTCACAGCATTGGCGCAGTCGATCTTCCACTGGCGCTTCTTATTCTTTTCATCAGTACATCAATACTACCGAGCAGTTGTTGGGCAGCGAGTCGATGAATATCGCCAAGGGACTGGACAGTTTCTTCGCCTCATTGAGTGCTGCACTCGACAGCCCGGAGACGCCCGCGCAGCGCAGCCAGATCGTCAGTTCTGCCGGAGCCTTGGCCAACCGTTTTGGCCAGTTGAATGAGAGCATGTTGACGCAAGAGAAGCAGATTGACGATCAACTAAACAGCACTGTCTCTCAGGTCAATAGCTACCTGAAACAAGTGGCCGAGCTGAATACCCAGATCAGTGAGCAGGCTTCCAAGGGGGTCAACACCTCGGTACTGGAAGACAGTCGCGAGCAGATCGTGCGTGAGTTGTCGACCTTCATGGAAGTTAGGGTCAACCGGCAAAGCGACGGGTCATTTTCGTTAACTCTGCCTCAGGGACAACCCTTGGTATTGGCCGGTAGTAACAGTACTCTCTCCTTGGCCGGTGATTCGCTCAGCCTCAGCTTTGGTCCTCAGTCCTTCGAAGTCCCCAAGCTGCATGGTGGCAGTCTGGCCGGGGTGATGGAATACAGGACGACAGTATTGCGCCCGCTGCGTGACGAGCTTAATCAGATAGCGCAGAAGCTGGCGGATGATTTTAATGCCAAGCAGGGCGGAGGGGTAGATTTGCATGGTAACCCGGGTAAATCGCTCTTCACATACGATCCCCTCAATCCGTCAGGAACACTGAAGATTGCAGATGGTTTCACTGGCGATGATCTGGCTTTTGCCAAGGCGGGGGGCGGTAGCGGTGATAATCGCAACCTGCAAGAGTTACTGACCATCAAAGATAGCCAATATGATGCGTACAGTGCCTTGCTTGGCCGGATGGCGGTACAAAGTGGCCAGGCCAAGGCGACCATGGAGGCGAATGCCAATTTGGAGAAGCAGCTGGCTACCAAACTGAGCAGTGTCAGTGGGGTAAACACGGATGAGGAAGGGGTCAAGATCATGGCTTATTCCAAGGCATATCAGGCCAATGCCAAAGTGATCAGTACCTCCGATCAGCTTTTCAATTCCATCCTGAACATGTTCTGACGGAGCGACAATGCGCATCAGTACCAACCAGATACAACTCAGCATGCTCGACAACCTGCAACATGGTTTCGGTGAATATGCCCGACTTGATCGCCAGATATCGGCTAACAAACGTATCCTGCAACCATCTGATGATCCTGTGGGGAGTGTACGTTTGCTCGGCTTGAAGAAAGAGCAGGTGGCAATGGAGCAGTACCAGAAAAATATTGCCAATGCCAAAAGCCAGCTATCTCAAGGCGAGCTGCAGTTGGAAACAATGACCAACATGCTGATGCGGCTGCGCGAACTGACTCAAACTGCGGCAAATGACTCACTTTCTGAAGGTGACCGTCGTGCGATTGCCAGTGAAACTGCCGTTATCAAGGATGGCTTGCTGGATCTGGCCAATGCCCGAAATGAAAGTGGTTCGAGCCTTTTTGCCGGCAGTCAGGTGAACCAGACTGCGATCGTTAAAACCCTCTCTGGTGATTATCAGTATCAGGGTGATGCGCTGATCCGAGAAGTCAGTATCGCCAAAGGTGTTACCGTGGGGCTCAATCAGACGGCAGATCAGCTTTTCATTCAGAACGGAGACTTCTTCAAGCAGCTGGATGCCATGGTGGAAGCCATGGAAAGTGGTGCTCCCGATGCTGCGGATCAAGCCCGGAACATGCTGGATAGAAGCAAGATATTACAGGACGATATCAGCCAGATGGTCAGTTCTATTGGTGCTCGTATTAATTTGCTTGATCAAGTGGATGAAGGGCATGCAGAGAAGGGCGTCTATAGCAAGGAAGTGAGTAATCAGATAGAGTCCCTTGATTATGCCAGTGCTGTTACCCAGCAGGCTCATGTGCTGATGGCCTTGCAAGTGCAACAACAAGCATTTGCCAAGGTCAACGGCTTGAGTCTATTCAACTACATGCCATAAGTTCAGGTTCAGGGAGCCATGATGCAGATTCAACGAACCCGTTTGGGCGGAGTGGCCGAAACACCTGCCCAGCCCCGACTAGGCGGGCGCGTGACTGCTCAAACTACGTCTCAGTCAACCAGCAAAACGGAACGTCACCCCAATATTGTCCGGCTGGATCGCTGGGCTTTGATCGGCACGGCCCAGCAGCGAATTGCTCATGCCCAGGGAGGGGAGCAAGCCTTGAGCCAGGTGTGGGGGGAGCTTAAACGTCTGGAGCAGCAACTCGGTCAAAATCGTGCAGCGAGTGGTGATCTGGTATCGCGTTTGAAGTTGCTAGAAGACAAGTTGACCCAACCTAAGGCCCCCTTGACCTCAGAGCTGAGACCGCGTCTGCTGGCTTCTGCTTCGGATAGCCGTGTGCATTACAGTTCAGAGCGACTCGATTTGCTTACCCCCAAGGCGAGTTCCGAGCGTCTTGTGTTCTCTTTTCCGCAAACCAGTAGTGCAGCAGAAGTTATCTTGCCTGCTGGCGCCAATGCGGCTGAAGTGGTCTCAAGGCTGGATCAGGCTCTGCGCAAAGAAAATATCCAGGTACGGTTAAACGAACTTGGCAAGCTTGAATTGAGCGTGCCTGATCAACACAGACGTAAACTTGATGAACCCGTATTGTTGAGTGGAGAAGGCATCCGGATCCCCGCGGGAAATCCGGTACCGGTTCAATTCAAACCCAAACCAGGGCAACTGACTCAACTTGGCGAGGGCATCGACAAGGGTGAACTCAAACAGGAACAGCAGCGCCTGAAGCGGCTGCTTGGCGAGATTGAACAGTCCGTACGTGAGCTCAAACAGTTTCGCCAGAAAATGGTCAAACAGCTTGATCGAGTGAAAGCGCGTAGTCAGAACCTTAAACAGGAAGAGCTTGCGCAGTTGCAAGGCAAGCTCAGCCAGCAGCTCAAGGACGGCGGTTTTATGGGGACTATGTCAGGTCTGCTGGCTCAGGCCAATGTATCACGACAGAGCGTCGTCGCATTGTTGACTTAGGGCTGAAATATTTGATCCGAAAATGAAACCGCCATGGGACTCTCTGGCGGTTTCTTGTTTTCAGGGTTTCAGCAAGGCATAGAGGGCCAGATCCGAAGCAAACCCAGACTCGCTGAGCCCTTGCTCAATGGTCTTGAGAAAGCTCGCGTTGTGCTGACGTATGGTGTGATAGCTGTAGAAGAGGTTAATGACCTCTTGCTCTTCCAGCTCCTTGTCGATTGCCAGTAGGCAGAGGTAGTTGCGCAGCAGGAAGTAGTCGGTAACTAAAAATTGATAGGCCTGGGATGGGGTGTGCTGTTGCTGAGGGAAGTTGTGGTGATAGACGTAGTAGAGCAAATAGTTATTTAGGATCTGGGGACGAGCAGCCAGGAAGGGTGAGACCTTGTCGTACCAAGTTTGCTGCAGTTGTGCGAGTTTCTCCTCATCATATACCCCTTCCAGCATGAGGTTGATTTTGTCGAGGCAGCGCTGCATGGTCTGCCGCCCCCGGCGTCCCTGTGAATAGGCCAGTAGCTGATGAGTGATGGTGCGCAACCCCCACCATTGTAACCGCGGCAAGACCGGCAGTTGCTCGAACATGGCGAGCAGGTCTCCCCCCTTGGCCAGTATGGCAACCTGATCCAGGAAGGCCTCGTGTGACAGCTTCGCCGGATCCCGGTGGATCAACATGCCGATCAGCCACAGACGCAGTTCGACGGGAAGGTCGGTGGCGGCCAGCACGTGAATGCTCAGGCTGTGCAGGGTGGCGATGGCGGTGGCGGGTGGCGGGGCGAAGGGCAGTGACTGTGCCAGCTCTGTCACCTCGGTCTGCATCGCCATGGGGTCCAGCAGCAGTTGCCGGCACACCTCGGGGCAGGAGAGCATCAGGGACTTCTTGAGCTGGTTGCCGATCCGGGAACTGGATCTTGGATAGGTCTTGCAGGTATGGCTCAGTGCATCCGCGCCAGCCTTGCTGTGGATCTGGCACAGACGGTTTTCGTCGAGGAAGGGACAGGCTCCTTGCTCATCGAGTTGTATCTCTCCCCAGTGCTCATTGCTCTTTTTCACTTTGCGTATATGCAATTTACTTAGAGACTTTACTGCTGGATCCGAGTGCCGCTCGTAGTTGCGAAAAGTCAGCTTGTCGATGCTGATAGTCCAGCTATGACAACAGTTATCCTCGCAGCGATCGCCGATGCATTGGAAATGTTGAACGAAGTGAGGGGTATAGATAAAGGCTGCCATATCTCAGTCCGGTGATGGAGGATGGTGGTTTCAAAGCAATAACCATGCCGAGCATCCAGGTTCTGCTGCGGTGGGTTGGATCAAGGCGATGGAATACTGAGACAAAAAATATACAATCACCAGCCTACATTTCTGCGGAAAAGATGTCGCTTATCTCTGATGTCAACCAAACAGGCTGCAACGCAGCGATTACATAGAGGAATACATCATGGGTTTGTCCATTCATACCAACTTCGCGTCCCTGACCACTCAGAATCAGCTGAACTCCACCAACAAGATGTTGGGTACCGCCATGCAGCGT
>NZ_CAWNYS010000220.1:0-5585 GCF_963878295.1 Aeromonas sp. HMWF014
CTGCAGGTGCATCTGAAAGGGGCGCTCCGGCAGCGGGCTGCGCACCTTCTGGGTCAGCAGCGGCAGCAGGAACGGGCACTGATGGTAGTGCTCACTGTCAGCCTGCGCCTCGACCTGCAGCAATCCGGCCTCCATCAGCTCGTCGAACAGCTCGGTCAGCTGGCGGGCGTTGACCTGGAAACAGAAGCCGCTGGGATCGCCGGGATCGACCACCGCCAATGACCGCCCAAGTTCGGGATAGTTGAGCCGGGCCAGCTGATTTTCCTGTACCAGTCTGCGCAGCTGCAGGGTATAGAGGCTGCGAGCCGGATGGGATAATCTGGGATGGGCAAGGGCGCTGTATTCGGCTGGTGTCATGGTGCTCTTCACGATCTGGAGTGGGGGGCATTATCCCCTATGGCGGGGTCTCATACAATTCGTGCTGCTCGGGCAGGGGCCCTGCTGGCCTCTGTTTTTCGGTCGGGAATGAGGTCTGGTTCCGCTCAGGTGGAAATAGCGGGCGTGAGATGAGCCTGGCTTCGTACCTGCATGACGCCTTTTGTGGGGGGCAGGTTGGCCACAAGGCTAGCATTTTCACCAAGGCCATTGTGCAGTGCGGGAGGTATTACCTGCTCTTTTTCAAATAGTTGGCGGCCAGGATAGTCATATTGCATGCCAGCCACGTCGATTATGCAATCATCTGATTGGTCAAGCCCACTCCTTATGGTCTAGGCTTATTAATCAAATAACTGATTGACTAATAAGAGCTTTATCAAGATGTCAAAAGCCGGACTACGGATCTTGGTGGTGGAAGATGAAGCGGTTTTTCGCCACTCGCTGGTAACTTATCTCGAGCATGACGGGGCGTGTGTGTTTCAGGCCGAGGATGGGATTGAAGGCCTCTCTGCCGCCGCGCTCTACCACCCCGATATAGTATTGTGCGACCTGAACATGCCCAACATGGATGGCCATGAGGTCATCGCCTGCCTGTCTGCCCGCTATCCCCATATCCCCGTTATCATCATTTCCGGGCAAAGCAAGATGGAGGCGGTAGAGCGTGCGCTGCGCGCCGGTGCCCGCGATTTTCTGCTCAAGCCGATCTCGGACTTCGACCAGGTAGGTCGCAGCATAGATCAGTGTCTGGCGGCCAACTATGGTCACGGGCAGCAACTGGAGTTGATGGATCACATCGACTTTTTTCGCGATCACGACAAGGCGGCCACCCGTCTGCTCGCTTGGTTAAGGCCGCCCGGCTTGCAGGAGTGGGGCCCCTGGCAGGTGACGTTCGAGGGGATGGGCAACCTGTTCATTCCGGATACCTTCAAGCTGGATGACAAGCTGCTGGTGCTGGTGATGGAGCTACCGGTCTTCGGGGTGGATGCCGCCTTCTGTGGCGCTCTGGTGCGTTCCCTGATGAATGCCCCCTATCGCCAGTTTCAGCACAAGGAGAGTCTGCTGCTGACCCAGCCGCACCGGCTGCTCGATTACCTGAACCTGCAGCTCATCGAATCCGGCTTGCGCCACTCTTTCGCCATGGCCGCCTTGCTGTTTGATCAGGAGGATGGCCTGGTGTTTGCCAATGCCGGGCTCACCTCACCGCACTGGTTGATGCGCTCCGGCGGCTTGCCGCTCGGCTTGCTGCGCAGCAGCCATTACGCGCTGCACAAACGCAGTTGGCATGAGCCGTTTGATCTGCAGTTTCGAAGCGACAGCGGCAGCGCCCTCCATGTGCAGGTTCGCCACCACTGAGGCCTATTTCGTCGCAGACAAAAACAAACAGGGCGCCCAGTGGGCGCCCTGTTTGTTCATCACAATCCGAGCCGGTTAGACGGTAGCAGACTGCAGTTTCTTGTCGTGCTCTTCTGGCTCTGTGGCCGGACCTTCGGCACCGTGCATCCAGTAGACCAGGCGGTTGGCCATGGCCAGCAGGATCAGGGCGCTGATCACGGCGGCGATGGCGATGCCGCCGAAGATGGCAATGGCGCCGGACTCACCGACGAAGGAGCCGACGAAGCCGGCGATGTAGTTGGCCAAGGCATTGAAGCCGAACCAGACTCCCATCATCAGAGAGGCCAGACGCAGCGGCGCCAGCTTGGTCACCATGGAGAGGCCGATCGGGGAGAGGCAGAGCTCACCCAGGGTGTGGAACAGGTAGGCTCCGACCAGCCAGAACATGGAGGTCTTGACGGCCTGATCGCCGCCTTGCTGCAGCACGGCACCGATCATGAACAGGAAGCCCACGGCCAGGAACAGCAGGCCCATGGCGAACTTCACCGGGGAGTTCGGCTCTTTGCTGCCGAGCTTGATCCAGATGGCCGCGACTATGGGGGCGAGCGTGATGATGAAGAAGGGGTTCAGGGACTGGAACCAGGCGGTCGGTACTTCGAAGCTGCCGATCATGCGGTCGGTATACTGCTGCGCATACAGGTTCATCAAACCACCGGCCTGTTCGAAGCCTGCCCAGAAGATGATGGTGAACAGACTCAGTACCAGGATGACCTTGATGCGATCCACTTCCTGCCTTGTCAGCGGCGCCTTCTGCTCCTTGGAGCGTTGCTCGGCGGCGCGCTGGGCGGCCGGCACACGACCTATATCACCCAGGAAACGCTGCGCCATGGTGGCCTGGACTACCAGGGAGAGCAGCATGCCGATACCGGCGCTGACGAAGGCGGCCTGCCAGCCGTAGGCGGTGGCGGCGGCGCCACAGATCACACCGGCCAGCAGGGAGCCCAGGTTGATGCCCATGTAGAAGATGGTGAAGGCGCCGTCACGACGGTGGTCACCTTCCTTATACAGGTCACCCACCATGGTGGAGATGTTCGGTTTGAACAGACCGTTACCCAGGATCAACAGAGCCAGGCCCGCGTAGAAGAGGTTGTTGACCATCTCCGGGAACATGGCGTGTGGCAGGGCCAGGGTGAATTGTCCCGCGGCCATGAAGATGGCACCGATCAGGATTGCTCGGCGTTGGCCGAGGAAGGTATCCGCCAGCCAGCCACCTATGATGGGGGTGATATAGACCAGACCGGTATAGATACCATACAGCTTGAGGGCGTCAGCTTGGGTCCAGCCCATGCCGCCGTTGGCAGTCATGTCAGTCAGATAGAGGACGAGCACGGCACGCATGCCGTAATAGGAGAATCTTTCCCACAGTTCGGTACTAAAGAGCAAAAAAAGCCCTTTGGGGTGACCTAAAAAGGTCCCTTTGGACGGATTATTCATTGGAACTTCCACCTGTGTTTTATATTTTTTTAGGAATCTTATGCAAGGGCTAGGAACAAGCCTTAATCCTTATAAAACAAGCGGAATTAAATTACAATATTATGATTTAACGATATTTAATCTATCAATGGTTGAATTTTTGTTTATAAAATGAAAGGGAAGGGCATCGAACGATGCCCAGCATATAATGCTATTAACAGGTCAAATATCCATCCATTACAACTGTTTGACGAACTGTTTCAGCCACGCAATGAATTCACCGTTCAGTTCCGGGTGGCGCACGGCATATTCCACGTTGGCTTTCATATAGCCCATCTTGCTGCCGCAGTCATGACTGCGACCCTTCATGAAGTAGGCGTTGACTTGCTCCTGTTCCATCAGCATGGCGATGGCATCGGTCAGCTGGATCTCGTCACCGGCACCGGCCGGGGTACGTTCCAGCAGCGGCCAGATGTTGGAGGAGAGCACGTAGCGGCCGACCACGGCCAGATTGGAAGGGGCCTCGTCACGGGGCGGCTTCTCGACGATGGCCTGCATCGGCAGGGACATGCCTTCGCTCAGGGCCTCGCCCTTGATGTCGGCGATGCCGTATTTGTCCACTTCACTGTCGGGGACAGCTTCCACCATGATCTGGCTGATCTGATCCTCCTCGAACATGCGCACCATCTCGGCCAGGTTGTCCTGCTTGAGATTGCTGGCCACTTCATCGATCAGCACGTCAGGCAGCAGGACCACAAACGGGTTGTCGCCGATCAGCGGGCGGGCACACAGCACGGCATGACCCAAGCCTTTGGCTTCGCCCTGGCGGACGTGCATGATGGTGACGTCTTTGGGGCAGATGTGTTGTACCTCTTCCAGCAGCTGCCGCTTGACCCGTTTTTCCAGGGTCGCTTCCAGTTCGAAGCTCTTGTCAAAGTGGTTCTCGATGGAGTTCTTGCTCGAGTGCGTGACCAGGATGATCTCCTTGATGCCAGCGGCGATGGCTTCGCGCACCACATACTGGATCAGCGGCTTGTCGACCACCGGCAGCATCTCTTTCGGGATGGCCTTGGTGGCAGGCAGCATGCGGGTGCCCAAACCGGCGACAGGAAGAACGGCCTTGCGTACAACGAGCGGTGTCTTTTTCATGGAGAGAGTCCAGAGATACAAAGTGGACTCATGATACCCGAAGAAAAATAGGGCAGCCACAGGCTGCCCTCATGATGGGGGAGGTCCCAAGCGGTTACTTGACGATGATCATGTCCCGATTTGCTTCCAGGGTTGCCGGCCCTATGCCACTGACATCGGCCAGTTGGTCGACCGTGGTGAACTTGCCCTGCTTTTCGCGAAAATCGACGATAGCTTGGGCCTTCTTCTCGCCGATCCCCTTGAGGGCAGTTAACTCATTGATGTTCGCCGTATTCAGGTTCACCTTGCCGCTCTCCTTTGCGGTGGTGACTGTGGTGGCTGGCTTGGCAACCGGCTTGTCAGCAGCCAGCAGAGGCTGGCTCAGCAGGGGCAGGCAGCTCAGCAGCAGGGTGGCGGTCAGGGTCTTGTAGTTCATGGCTTCACGTCCTTGTGTTGTGTGGGATTGCTATTGAGAATTAGCCGAGTTACGCCATTTTTTGTCTGTCAGATGTGACAGGGTTATAACTCAGCTAAATCGGCTATAACCCATGCCATTCCAAAATGGGTACACTGTGCTAACCATTTGACCAGGATGTCTTTTCGATGTTTTTCCCTGCAATTTCCGAGCTGGAGCCCATAGCCCGCGCCGCCGGTGACGCCATCATGGCCATCTATAGTCAGCCTTTTACGGTGGAGTACAAAAGCGATGAGAGCCCGCTCACGGCTGCCGACAAGGGGGCTCACGAGGTGATAGTGCAGCGGTTGGCCGGGCTCACCCCGCAGATACCCGTGCTGTCGGAAGAGTCCGGTCCCGAGGTGATGGGGTTGCGCCGTGGCTGGTCACGCTACTGGCTGGTGGACCCGCTCGACGGTACCAAGGAGTTTGTCTCCCGCAACGGCGAGTTCACCGTCAATATCGCGCTGATCGAGGATGGCAAGCCGCTGTGGGGCCTGGTCTATGCCCCCGTGCTGGACAGACTCTGGTATGGCGGAAAAGGGGGCGGGGCCTGGCGGGTGGCCGATGGCAAGCGTGAGTCCATCCAGACTCAGCCGCATCAGGAAGGAAAGGCATGGCGGGTGGTGGGCAGCCGCAATCACCTGTCCCAGGCAACCCTGGATTATCTGGCGCGCTTTGGTGACATAGGGCGGGGCGAGATTGAGCTGGTCTCCATGGGCAGCTCTCTCAAGTTCTGCATCATTGCCGAAGGGGGGGCCGAGCTCTATCCGCGCCTCGCGCCCACCTGCGAGTGGGATACCGCTGCGGCGCAGGCGGTGCT
>NZ_CAWNYS010000221.1:0-2005 GCF_963878295.1 Aeromonas sp. HMWF014
TGCCCTGATGAGCGGGATACCAGCCTTTCAGCCCCTGCTCCAGCCGGTCGGCGGCCGCCCTGGGCTCCATCTTGCCGAGCAGCACGGCCTGACTCACCTCGGCCAGCTCGTCTCCCAGTTTTGGCGTGCCACGGGAGAGGATCTGGGTCGCCACCCGAATGGTGGAGTCACACTGATCGCGCCACTCCATCATCTCTTTGGCCGCCGGGTTGGTGACATCAAAGAAGTGGTTGGAGAGGGAGAAGAACCCCGGCAGCGAGTTGGTATAGAGCTCGGCAAACTGGGAGGTGGTCAGCCACTGCAGGAAGACCATGGCTGCCTCCTTGTTCTTGCTGGCCGGGTTCAGCCCCATGCCGATATCGGTGTGATCGGTAAAGAAACAACCCTCCCCCTGTTTCGCCACAGGCGGACGCATGACGCCAAAGTCGACCTTGCCGGTGAAGGGGGCAATTTCCCAGGAACCCGCCACATAGAAGGCGGCCTTGCCGGAGGTAAACAGCTCATTGGTGGCGGCATAGTCCCGACGCTCTCCCCCCTCACCCAGATAGGGGCGCCAACGGGCCAGCTCCTCAAACACCTTGACGTATTGCGGGTTGTCGAGCCGCTCCTGGCCCCCGATCAGCGCCAGACGCCCATCTTCCCCCTTCCAGTAGTTGGGGCCTATGTTCTGAAAACCGAGTTCGGACGATACCCAGCTTTCAGAGCCACTCATGGCCAGCGGCACATAACGGCCATCTGCCTTCACCTTGTCGAGCGCGGCGAAGAAGGCATCACGGCTTTGCGGCACTGCCAAACCCAGCTCACTGAATATCTTCTTGTTATAGAAAAAACCATGAATGACCGAGGCCATGGGCACGCAGAAGGTCTGGGCGCCGGAGTCGGTCTGCCAGGGCGACTGGGCAAAACTCGGGAAGTTTTCCATCCCCGACATCTCGGTCAGCTCCGCCAGATGACCCGCTTTGAACAGAGCCAAAGAGTCATCAAACGGGCGACAGGTGATAAGATCCCCGGCCTTGCCATCCTTCAGGCTGGCCCACAAGGTCGGCATATAGTCGACGTTCTGCACACCGTTGAATTTCACCTCAATACCCGGGTGGGCCGCCTTGAAGGCGGGAATGATCTTCTGTTCCCACAAGGCCTTGTCATCGATCCGCCAGCTCTCGATCACCAGCTCGCTGGCCATCAGCTGTCCACACAACAGGAGACTCAGGGCCCCAATCCACTTTTTAGACATAAGCCCTCCTAGACCTTGAAATGTGCGATCAATTGCTGCTGCTTGGCGACCAGATCCGCCAGCACTTCACTGCTGCTGGCCGATTCTCTCGCCTCCCGCTCGGTCTCGTAGGCCACGTCGGCAATGCCCGCGATATGGCGAGCGACGCCCTGACTGACCGAGATCTGCTCCTGAGCGGCATGGGCAACCTGATCCGCCATCGACTTGATGGAAGTCATCCGTTCGGCGATGGACTGCAATGCCAGATCCATCTCGCGGGTCTGCTCGACACAGGTTTGGGTCTGCTCCTGACTGCGGCCCATCACTTCCACCACCTGCTTGCTCGAGTTTTGCAAGTTCTCGATCATCGCCTGGATCTCTTCGGTCGAGGTTTGGGTACGGTTGGCGAGCGCTCGCACCTCATCGGCCACCACGGCGAAGCCGCGACCGGCATCACCGGCCCGGGCCGCTTCGATAGCCGCATTCAGGGCCAGTAAATTGGTCTGCTCGGCGATGCTGCGGATCACGTCCAGAATGCTGCCGATATTGTTGCTGAACTCACCCAGCTTGTAGGTAATGCCGACGGCCTCTTCCATGGCGCCAGCCAGCTGCTCCGTGATACGACGAGTGGTCGCCACCTTCTGGCGACCGCTGCGGGCCTCGTCATCGGCCAGATCCACCTCCCGCTTGGTGCCATCGGTGGAGCGGGCCACCTCGGTAGCACTCACCTCCAACTCGGTGATGGCAGCAGCCACCTGATCGGTCTGGCTCTTCTGATCCTGTACCCGGGAC
>NZ_CAWNYS010000222.1:0-8426 GCF_963878295.1 Aeromonas sp. HMWF014
CTACTGCTCCTTCCCTTATGACGAGGGCGAGCACCGCTGCGCCGTGGCTCCCTCACAGGATGAATACCCGCTGCAGACCCGCCTCGATGAGACCCGCCTGCAACAACTGATCGCCCCCCTGCCATTTGGCCTGCATCAGATCTGGTGCAGCGAGGATACCGAGCACGGCCGCTGGTTACATGCCCTGCTGATCCGCCTCCCCGATCTCGCCCCCACCAGGAATCAATATCGCCGCCGTCGCTTCAAGGGGCCCATCCCCCGTGATCCATCATCCAGATAACAATATTTAACTCTAAGTTAACCAGCTGATGGCAGACAAGATACGGCGTTTGTGTTAAAAAGCGGCATTAAAATCAAAATCAAATAACAAATCAGACACTAACACCTGGATTTACTTATGAAACTTGTCCTCAAACTGGTTGCCGGCATCCTGGCCGGTCTCTTGCTAGGTCTCTACGCCCCTGAATGGGTCGCACGCGTGCTGTTTACGGCCAAGATAGTCATAGGTCAGCTGATCACCTTCACCATTCCGCTCATCATCCTGTTTTTCATCATGAGCGGCATCGCCAGCCTGCCAAAAAACTCCGGTAAGCTACTGGGTAAAACCGTGGCACTCTCCTACTGCTCCACGATTCTGGCGGGGCTGTTTGCCTTTACCGTGGCGAGCCACTTGATCCCGCAACTGACCAGCGCTGCCGAGCCCACCTCGGCCGAGGCGATCAAACTCGCCTCCTACATCAATTTGGAGATCCCGCCGCTGTTTAGCGTGATGTCTGCCCTGGCCGCCGCCTTTATCTTTGGCATCGGCGTCAGCGCTACCCAGGCCACCGATATGCGCCGGGTCGCCGATCAGGGCCGTGACATCATCGACCGCCTGCTGGCCAAGGTGATCATCCCGCTGCTGCCGTTCTACATCGCCGGTGTCTTTGTCGAGATGACAGTGGAAGGAACCGTCTTCGCCACCCTGAAGACCTTTGGCGTGGTGTTGGTGATGGCCATCGTCATGCACTGGCTCTGGCTCTCGGTGCTGTTCGTTGGCACGGGTCTGGCGCTGGGTCGCTCACCCGCCATGCTCATCAAGAACATGCTGCCTGCCTACTTCACCGCACTGGGCACCATGTCCAGCGCCGCTACCATTCCGGTTGCCCTGCAGGCCAGCAAGAACAACGGCGTGAGCGATGGCATCGCCAACTTCACCGTGCCCCTGTGCGCCACCATCCACCTGTGTGGCTCCACCATCACGCTGGTGACCTGTGCCACCGCCGTCATGTTCCTCTCCGAGCACCTGGCCATTCCGGGCGTAGACACCATGCTGCCATTCATCATGATGCTGGGCGTCATCATGATAGCCGCGCCGGGTGCACCGGGTGGCGGCGTCATGTCGGCGCTGGGCCTGCTCACCTCCATGCTCGGCTTCGGTGAAGCCTCCATCGCCCTGATGATCGCCCTCTATTTAGCGCAGGACAGCTTCGGCACCGCCTGCAACGTCACCGGTGATGGCGTCATTGCCCTGTGGGCCAACCGTTTCGCCCAGAACGGGGAAACCGTGCCCAGCACCGAGCAGGACGCAGCCTGATACGGCAAACAAACACATAAAAAACGGGAGCCATCGGCTCCCGTTTTTTTATGGCTGATATGTGAGGTCAACCGCGCCGACGGATCACCCCCTCCTGCGCCGTGCTCGCCACCAGCATCCCCTCGCGGGTGAAGAACTGGCCACGCACCAGACCGCGACCGGCGCTGGCGCTCGGGCTGTCCACCACGTAGAGCAGCCAGTCATCCAGCCGGAAGTCCCGGTGGAACCACATGGAGTGATCGATGGTGGCCACCTGCATGTCCGGCTCCCAGTACGAGACGCCATGGGGCTGCAGGGCGGTAAACAGGAAGTGGAAATCGGAGGCATAGGCCAGCAAATACTTGTGGACCCGTTGATCGTCCGGCATCTGGCCATTGGCCCTGAACCAGACGTGGCGCAGCGGCTCGTGTACATCCGGCCGGATCGGATCGACCAGGGTCACAGGGCGAATTTCGATGGGCTTCTCGCACATGATCTTGTCACGCAGGACCGGCGGGATCTGCTGCTCGTAGGGACGCACCAGCTCCAACTCGCTCTTGAGCTGCTCGGGCGGGGTGATCCCCGCCGGCATGCTGATCTGATGCTCGAACCCCTCGGCCTCGACCTGGAAGGAGGCGTTGAGATAGAAGATCGGCTTGCCGCCCTGAATGGCCTTGACCCGGCGGGTAGAGACGGTCTGGCCGTCACGGATATTCTCCACGTCATAGATGATGGGACGATTGGCATCACCGGGGCGCAGGAAGTAAGAGTGGAAACTGTGCACCTGACGATCGGCGGCCACCGTCTGCTTGGCGGCTGACAAGGCCTGCCCCATTACCTGTCCGCCAAACACGGCCCGCAGACCGAGATCCTGACTCTGGCCCCGAAACAGGCCCTCCTCGATTTTCTCGAGCGCCAGCAGTGCCAGCAGCTCATCAAGTACCTTGCTCATTATTATCTCCTGTATCTGTGCCACAAAGGCTAACAAGCCCGCAGTGGCAGAGCAACCTTGCCCCTCCCCCGCAGCGGATCTGCCGGGCAATTTCATTCAGCAAAGGAGCCATTGGAATACTCAGCAGCAAACTGCAGCAACAAAAAGCCCGCCAAAGAGGCGGGCCTTTTCTTGGGCGAACCCATGAGAGTCATCACAACGCTTACTTGCTGCCGGTACCCGAGTTGCGGGTGGAGGAAGTCGGCTTGCGGCGGGCCGTGGTGCTGCGTGCACGCGGCTCCATGCCCTGCATATCCTTGTGACGTTTGACGGCACGGCGGATCTGGGCGGCCTGCTTGTGACGGGTGCTCTTGCCATCTTGCTGCAGATCGACCTTGGATTCGGTCTCCGGCGGCATGTTGACCAGACCACGCAGGTAGTTCACATCCGGCAGTTTAAGCTCCTGCCAGCCACCACGGGGGATACCACGATCCAGGGTGACGTCGCCGTAGCGCACCCTCATCAGACGGCTCACCTGCACTTCCTGGGATTCCCACAGGCGGCGCACTTCACGGTTGCGGCCCTCGGTCAGGGTGACGTTGAACCACTGGTTCAGGCCCTCACCGCCGGCCGGTTTGATCTTGTTGAACTTGGCCATGCCATCTTCCAGCTGCACACCTTTGCGCAGGCGCTGCAGCATGGCTTCGGTGATCTCGCCAAACACACGCACCGCGTATTCGCGCTCCACTTCGTGGCTCGGGTGCATCAGGCGGTTAGCCAGCTCACCGTCTGTGGTGAACAGCAACAAGCCGGAGGTGTTGACGTCGAGACGGCCTACCGCGATCCAGCGGGCGCTTTCCAGCTTGGGCAGACGATCGAACACGGTGGGACGACCTTCCGGATCGTGACGGGTACACATCTCCCCTTCGGGCTTGTGATACGCCAGCACGCGGCAGATCATCTCTTCCTCGGCACGGGTCTTGACCGTATGGCCATCGACACGGATCACGGCGTTCACTTCGACGCGATCTCCCAGTGTGGCGACCTTGCCATCCACACTGACCCGACCTGCGGTGATCAGGGCCTCCATCTCACGACGGGAGCCGTGACCCGCGCGGGCCAACACTTTTTGCAGTTTTTCACTCATCGGGGTTACCTGATTGTTGATCGCTGCCCGCCAGCATAACGGGCAACGGTTATTACTGTGTCGCACCCCGTACGGGCAATCCGACACGCTTCAATACTCAAAAGAGCTGGTCAGCTGGCACATGCCAGCACAGTGAACCAGCTCTCGCGGCCCTCCCCCGGCATGCCGGGCAAGGGGATGGCGATGCAGGATCCCGTATAGGTCATCCAACACGCCCTCCTGTTCAAGAGGCCCGGTCAGCTGGCACAGGCCAGCGACCCGGACTAGGTCTCGCTCCCCTCGACCGGCAGCGCGGGCAAGGGGGATTGCAGTTCAGGATCCAGCTCGGGGAGCTGCTCCAGACTCTGCAGATTAAAATAATCCAGAAATTCCCGGGTGGTGGCGAGCAACTCGGGGCGACCCACCACCTCCTTGTGTCCGACGCTGCGCACCCAGCCACGCTCTTTCAGGGTATTGACTATCTGGCTCGACACCGCCACCCCGCGGATCGCTTCTATCTCGGCCCGAGTGATGGGCTGACGATACGCAATCAGGGTCAGCGTCTCCATCACGGCGCGGGAATAACGGGGCGCCCGCTCGCTCCAGAGCCTGGAGAGCTCCTCGGCATACTCCTGGCGCGCCTGAAAGCGCCAGCCGGAGGCGACCTCTTTGAGCTCCACCCCCCGCTCGCTGTAATCTTGTCGCAGTTCCGCCAGCAAGAGTTGCACATAGCGGCCGGTGACGGGGTAATCCGCCAGCACACCGCTTTTCAGCTCGCTCACGGTTAACGGGCGCCCGGCCACGAAGATCGCGGCCTCGATCAGTGTCTTGAGTCGTTCAGCGGGCAGCGCCACGGTTGCCCTCCCCGCGCATGGCAGCAGGCTGGCGTGCCAACGGGAGATGCACACACACCCCGGCAGACTGGCAGCAAGCTCGGGATAAAGAAAACAACTCAGTGTGCATGTTCACGCTCCCCGCTTTCATCTTGACTCGCCAGGGCAAAATGGATCGGCCCCAGCGGCTCGGCCTGCAGGATCCAGATCAGGGACTCCTTGCACAGCTCCAGCAGGGCCAGAAACGTCACCAGCACCCCCATGCGCCCCTCTTCGGCTCTTAGCACCTGTTCCAGCCGCAACGTCTGGCCCAGCGAGAGCATGGCGAGGATCTCCGCCATGCGCACCCGGGTCGGGATCTGCTCGCGACGGATCTGATGATGTTCGAAATGAGTCGCGCGTTTTACCACACTTTGCATGTAAAGGGCGAGCTCAACCAGCGAAACATCCGGGGTCAATGGCTTGAGAGAGCCAAAATCCGGCGGCAGGGCGGCGGCGATATAAATCTCCCGCTCCACCCGTGGCAAGGCATTGAGGCGCTCGCCCCCCACTTTGAAGCGCTCGTATTCCTGCAGTCGCCGAATAAGGGTCACGCGGGGATCTTCTCCCTCCTCTTCGTCTGCCAGCTCGGGAGCCTTGGGCAGCAAAAGGCGGGATTTGATCTCCGCCAGCCAGGCCGCCATCAGCAGATATTCCGCTGCCAGCTCCAGATTGAGCCCCTGCATCAGCTCCACGTACTCCATGTACTGGGCGGTGATCTGCAAGATCGGCAGGTTCAGGATATCCAGCTGCTGGCGCCGGATGAGGTACAGCAGCAGATCGAGGGGGCCCTCGAAGGTATCGAGGAAGACTTCCAGCGCATCGGGCGGGATGAACAAGTCCTGGGGCAACTCATGGTAGGGCTGCCCCAGCACGCGCGCGATGGGGGATGGGATGGCCTGGGGGGGGACTCCCTCCCCCGTTGCGCCCAAAATAGGCGGAGCCATCACAGGCGCTGGGTCGGCAGACTCACTCAAACGGGGTCGGGTCTCCGGCGCCACGACGACGCAGCACGGGCTCGTCATCGGAGAAATCCACAACCGTGGTGGGCTGCTCGCCCAGATAGCCACCGTTGACCACCAGATCCAGCTGCTTGCCCAGTTTGTCGAAGATCTCTTCCGGGTCAAACTCCGTCATCTCTGAACCCGGCAGGATCAGGGAGGTAGAGAGCAGCGGCTCACCGAGCGCTTCCAGCAGGGCCAGCGCTATGTTGTTGGCTGGCACCCGGATACCGATGGTCTTCTTCTTCTCATTCATCAGGCGGCGCGGCACATCCTTGGTCGCCTTGAAGATGAAGGTGTAAGGCCCGGGCGTGTTGCCCTTGACCAGGCGGAACGCCGTGTTGTCCACCTTGGCGTAGGTGGAAATCTCGGAAAGATCCCGGCACACCAGGGTGAAGTCGTGGGTGGGATCAATGCGACGGATGCGGCAGATGCGCTCCAGCGCCCCCTTGTCACCCATCTGGCAACCGAGCGCATAGCCGGAATCGGTCGGATAGACGATGACGCCACCGTTCTGGATGATCTGTACCGCCTGGCCGATCAGACGGGCCTGGGGGTTTTCCGGATGTACGTAAAAATGCTGACTCATATGCTCTTCTCGCGATAGGGGCACACGCGGTGCCCGCTTCATGGTCACGGGTTCCAGACCCATGACGCTACCTTAACCTGTTTGACGCCGGTTTACCCTCCCATACAGCGGAGGGTCCACCGGCCGCCCCTCTGCTAGCGACTGGCCAGCAGGGCGGTATGCTGCTCGGTGGTGAGGCCGAAGTGGCCCGGATAGGCCAGCCAGACCGGCATGCCCTCCTTGGGCAGCCAGAGGTGGCGGCCCAGCTCGGTCCAGTTGGAGGGAAAGTGAAAATCAGACCCCACCGAAATATAGAGGTCGTGTTCCTTGGCCCACTGGCCCAGGTTGGCTCGCTCCTGCGGGCTCTGCTGGGGCAGTGACACCTCCATGGCATCGCCACCGGCCGCCTTGAAGGCCACCAGTAACCGCTTGATCCACTTGGCGGTGAGATCGTAACGGCTGGGATGGGCCAGCACCGCCAGCCCACCGGCGGCGTGAATGGCAATGATGGCCTCGCTCATCTCGGGCCACTCGGCCGGGGCATAACCCTTGTTGCCACGGCTCAGGTACTTTTTGAATACCTTCTGCATGTTGTCGGCCACCCCGCGTGCCACCAGCACCCGGGCAAAATGGGCGCGGGTCACGGCAGCATCACCGGCCAGCGCCTTGGCCTCCTCATAGGTGCCGGGGATAAGGCACTTCTCCAGACGGCGCCCAATTTCCAGTGCGCGCGCCTCGCGGCGAGCCCGTTGGCCCGCCAAAAATGCCACCAGCTGCGGATTTTTTTCATCCACCCCCAGCGCCACGATATGAATTTCGTGGTGCTCCCAGCCAGTGGAGATCTCGACCCCGCTCACCAGTCGCAGCGGCAGCTGCTCGGCCTCGATGGTGCGACGCACCTCATCAAGCCCATCGAGGGTATCGTGGTCAGTAACCGCTAACACCTCGACCTGCTTTTCGGCGGCGCGGCGCACCAGTTCGGCCGGGCTCAGCACACCGTCGGAGGCAGTGGTATGACAGTGAAGATCGAATCTCATCAGGTTATTCCGCTCTCATGATCAGGTCACCATCGGTGAAAGAAGGCTAAAAAGCGACTTGACTTGGCCGCGGCTTTATCGTTTTCTGTAGGCACTTCATTGCAAACCTCTTTTTACAGGACTTTATCATGCAAACGACTTCCATCCTGACCATCTGGTGGTGGCACACTCCCTGACATGCGGGCGTGTGGTCGTTGCTGTACCTGTAATCTGACAGCAAATTAAGAACCCAAAGAAAAAGCCCGCTGACCCCAGCGGGCTTTTTTATTATCCGGCAAATGGACCTGTGATGAAACCAAGAATTCAGACAAGCGCAATGACCTGGCGATGGCGCCCCTACTGAAACCGCCCAAACCAACTTAAATTCCAAGGCATTTTTTCAAGGTATGCAACGTCATGAACATCGGTAAAACACATCACACGCAAGGGAACGCACTATGACCGTCAATACGACTCGCTTGCCCCTGGGTGAATTCGATACCCTCAAGCTCAACGCCCCCTATGTGGCCGACCCGCTGGCGCTCTATACCCGGCTCTGCCAAGGGCGTCCCAACAACCTGCTGCTGGAATCGGTCGAGATCGACTCCAAAGCGGGCAAACAGAGTCTGCTGCTGGTGGATGCTTGCCTGCGCATCGAGTGCCGTGGTCGCGCCGTGCGGGTGCGCACCCTGAACGACAACGGCGCCCAGTTGCAGAGCCTGCTGGCCGAGCGCCTGCCCGCAGTCATCAGCCAGATTCTGGTGGATGGCGAGTTGCAGCTCGACTTCCCGGCCTCCGATCGGGAGCAGGATGAAGACAGCCGCCTCAAGGGGAGCAGCGTGCTGGATGTGCTGCGCACCCTGCAACAGGAGCTGCAGTGCCAACTGGGTAAAGAAGCACTGTTCATGGCGGGCAGCTTCGCCTATGACCTGATCGCCTCTTTTGAGGATCTGCCAGAGGTGCCGGAGGGGAGCAACAGCTGCCCCGATTACTGCTTCTATGTGGCCGAAACCCTGATCACCATCGACCATATCGAGCGCTCTACCCAACTGCTCGCCTGCATATTCGGCGGCGACAGCGACGAGAGCCAGGTGGATGACAGATATACCCGCCTGAGCGAACGACTCACCGATTTCAAACAGCTTTGCCAGCAACCCCTCTGCGCCGAGCTGGCCACTGCGGCCCTCACCGGCGGTATGAGCGTGGACAAGAGCGACAAGCAGTTCTGCGCCGAGGTGGAGAAGCTCAAGGGCTTCATCCGCCGTGGCGACATCTTCCAGGTGGTGCCGTCGCGCTGCTTCTCCCTGCCCTGCCCGAACCCGCTGGCCGCCTATCGCCGCCTCAAGCAGACCAACCC
>NZ_CAWNYS010000222.1:8436-11814 GCF_963878295.1 Aeromonas sp. HMWF014
CAGGATGAAAACTTCACCCTGTTTGGCGCTTCACCGGAGAGCGCGGTGAAATTCTGCGCCGCCAGCCGCGACGTCGAGATGTACCCCATCGCCGGTACCCGTCGCCGGGGGTTGAACCCGGATGGCAGCATCAACCGGGATCTGGATGGCCGCATCGAGCTGGAGCTGCGTCAGGATGAAAAAGAGGTCGCCGAACACCTGATGCTGGTGGATCTGGGCCGCAACGACATCGCCCGTATCTCGGCGCCCGGCACCCGCTACGTCAAGGAGCTGCTCAAGGTGGATCGCTACAGCCACGTGATGCATCTGGTCTCCAAGGTGGTCGGCACCTTGCGCTCTGATCTGGACGCCCTGCACGCCTATCAGGCCTGCATGAACATGGGCACCCTCACCGGCGCCCCCAAGATCCGCGCCAGCGAGCTTATTCGCATGGTGGAGGGCAAGCGCCGTGGCAGCTATGGCGGCGCAGTCGGCTACATCAACGGTACGGGAGAGATGGATACCTGCATCGTCATTCGCTCCGCCTTTGTCAAAGATGGCGTTGCCCATGTGCAAGCCGGTGCCGGTGTGGTCTATGACTCCAAACCCCAGGCCGAAGCGGACGAGACCCGCGCCAAGGCGGCCGCCGTGCTGGCCGCCATCGCCGCCAGCCATGGCACCTCACTGCAAGCCCTGAGCGCCCAGCAGGAGCAACATAAGGACGTGAGCCATGACTAACATTTTCCTGCTCGATAACTTCGACTCGTTTACCTACAACCTCGTCGACCAGTTCCGCTCCCTCGGTTATCCGGTGCGGATCTACCGCAACAGCCTGCCAGCGAGCCGCATCATGAGCGAAATCGCCGCCTGCGAAGGGGATGCGGTGCTGGTGCTCTCGCCGGGGCCGGGCGCCCCCCATGAAGCGGGTTGCCTGATTGATCTGATCAAGCTGGCCCGTGGTCAGGTGCCCATCCTCGGTATCTGCCTCGGCCATCAGGCCCTGTGCGAAGCCTACGGCGGCACCGTCGGCGCGGCGGGTGAAATCGTCCACGGCAAGCGCTCCCTGATTGAGCACAACGGCCACGGCGCCTTCGCCGGTCTGCAGAGCCCGCTGCCGGTGGCCCGTTACCACTCGCTGGTCGCCACCTATGTACCGGAGGAGCTGACGGTGATTGCCCACTATCAGGGCATGCCCATGGCCATCGAGCAGCAGGATGAGCGGGTGCTGGGCTTCCAGTTCCACCCGGAATCCATCATGACCTCGGAAGGGGCCCGCCTGCTGACTCAGGCGCTCGCCCATATCACCCGTCCAGTTAGCAGTGTGCGGTAAGGAAGACCCTATGCATCATCATCTCAACACCCTCTACCAGGGTCAGTCTCTGAGCCGTGAAAGTACCCGCGACGCCTTCGGGCAAGTGGTGCGTGGCGAAGTGGATCCCATAGTGCTCGCCAGTTTATTGACCGCCCTCAAGATCAAGGGGGAAACCCCGGAGGAGATCACCGGTGCCGCCGAGGCCCTGCTGGCGGAAGCGCGCGACTTCCCGCATCCGGACTACGAGTTCTGCGACATCGTCGGCACCGGTGGCGATGGCCTCAACACCATCAATGTCTCCACCACCTCGGCACTGGTCGCCGCCGCCTGCGGCCTGAAAGTGGCCAAGCACGGCAACCGCTCTGTATCGAGTAAATCCGGCTCCAGCGATCTGCTCGACAAGATGGGCATCAAGCTCGACATGAGCCCGGCGCAGGCGCGCCATTGCCTTGACGAGCTCGGCATCTGCTTCCTGTTCGCCCCCCAGTATCACGCTGGCGTGCGCCACGCCATGCCGGTGCGTCAGGCCCTCAAGACCCGCACCCTGTTCAATGTGCTGGGGCCGCTCATCAACCCCGCTCGCCCCACCTATCAGCTGATGGGGGTCTATGCCCCCGAGCTGGTGCGTCCCATCGCCGAAACCCTGCTGGCGCTGGGTCTGAAAACCGGTATGGTGGTGCACGGCGCCGGGCTCGACGAGATTGCCATCCACGGCCCGACCCAGGTGGCCCAGATCCGTGACGGCGAGATCCGCGAATTCATGATCACCCCGGCTGATTTTGGCCTCGATACCTATCCGGTCAGTGCCATTCAGGGGGGGGAACCCGAAGAGAACCGCGCCATCACCGCCGCCATTCTGGCAGGGAAAGGCACCCCGGCCCACAACGCCGCTATCGCCGCCAACGTGGCCCCGCTGCTGCTGATGGCGGGCAAGGCGGCGGATCTCAAGAGCGCGGCGGCACAGGTGCTGGCGGTGCTGGCCAGCGGCAAGGCAGCAGAGCTGGCCACCCAACTGGCGACCCTGAGTCATCAGGAGGCATGATGTCAGCCACCACATCGCACAGCAGTCATTCAGAACGCCACCTGGGCAAGAGCCAGCTTCGCAAGGATAACGAGATGTCAGACCTTATTGACCCCCATGCCTTTCTGAACATGGCCTCCATCAACCAGACCATTCTCGGCAAAATCGTGGCGGCCAAACAGGCGTGGGTCGCCGCCCGCAAGCTGGCCCAGCCGCTGGAGAGCTTCCAGAGCGCGCTGACCCCCAGCGATCGGGATTTCGTTGGTGCGCTCAAGGCGGGCTCCACCTGCTTTATTCTGGAGTGCAAGAAGGCCTCTCCCTCCAAGGGCTTGATCCGCGACGATTTCAGCCCGGAGGCCATCGCCGACATCTATGGCAAATACGCCACCGCCATCTCGGTGCTGACCGACGAGAAGTTCTTTCAGGGGGATTTCGCCTTTTTGCCGCGGGTGCGCGCCCGCGTTCAGCAGCCGGTGCTCTGCAAGGATTTCATGATTGACCCCTATCAGGTCTATCTGGCCCGCCACTATCAGGCGGATGCCATCCTCTTGATGCTCTCTGTGCTCACCGACGAAGGCTATCGCGCCCTGTTCGCGGTGGCCAAAGCGCTCGGCCTCGGCGTGCTCACCGAGGTGAGTAACGAAGAGGAGCTGACCCGTGCCATTGCGCTCGGCGCCCCCGTGATTGGCATCAATAACCGGGATCTGCGCGATTTGAGCGTCGATCTCAACCGTACCAAGTTGCTGGCCAACGATATTCCCGCCGACCGGGTCGTGATCAGCGAATCCGGGATCAATCACCGCGCTCAGGTGGCAGATCTTCGCCCCTACGCCAAGGGCTTTCTGGTGGGCTCATCCTTGATGGCCGAGCCGGATCTGGAGGCTGCGGTACGCAAGCTCACTCTGGGTCAGAACAAGGTGTGCGGCCTGACCCGCGCCGACGATGCCGCCGCCGCCCATCAGGCGGGTGCGGTGTTCGGCGGCCTCATCTTTGTGGCGAAAAGCCCGCGCTATGTGGACATTCCCACCGCCCGCGCCGTGATGGCGGGTGCGCCGCTCTCTTACGT
>NZ_CAWNYS010000223.1:0-8275 GCF_963878295.1 Aeromonas sp. HMWF014
CACCGACAACCGGGTGACGGTGGCCATGTCGGATCCGGCGGACTTGAGTGCCCTCGATGCCATCGCGGCGTTGCTGCGCCCGCGGGAGATGGTGCTGTCAGTGGCGCGGGAAGGCCAGTTGCTGGAGTATTTCGACCGCCTCTATCGCCGTACCCGCGAAATAGAGAGCTTCGCCGAACAGCTGCAGGAGGAGTATCAGGATACTGGCTTCGAGCTGGGTTCTAGCAACATCGGGTCCGGTGACGAGGGGGAGGCGACGGTGGCCAAGCTGCTGCGTTCCCTGTTCGAGGACGCGGTGCAGGTAGGGGCCTCCGATATACACATAGAGCCGGATGAGAAGGTGCTGCGCATTCGCCAGCGGATCGACGGCATCTTGCACGAGAATATCCTGAACGAGGTGCGCATCGCCCAGGCGCTGGTGCTGCGTCTGAAACTGGTGGCAGGGCTCGACATATCCGAGAAGCGGCTGCCCCAGGATGGCCGCTTCAACATGAAGGTGCGCGGCCGGGACGTGGATGTGCGTATGTCCACCATGCCGGTGCAGTACGGTGAGTCCGTGGTGATGCGGTTACTGGATCAATCCTCCGGCATACTGTCGCTGAGCGAGACCGGCATGCCGCCGGAGATGCTGGCCCGTTTTCGCCGTCAGCTCAAACGACCCCACGGCATGATACTGGTGACGGGCCCGACCGGGAGCGGCAAGACCACCACCCTCTACGGCGCCCTCTCCGAGCTCAATCAGGCCAGCCACAAGATCATCACGGTGGAAGACCCGGTAGAATACCGGTTGCCTAGGGTCAACCAGGTGCAGGTGAACCCCAAGATAGGCCTCACCTTCTCCCATGTGCTGCGTTCTACCCTGCGTCAGGATCCAGACATACTGCTGGTGGGCGAGATGCGGGACAACGAGACGGTGGAAATAGGCCTGCGTGGCGCCATCACAGGCCACCTGGTGCTCACCACACTGCACACCAACGATGCGGTCACCAGTGCCCTGCGTCTCATCGACATGGGCGCGCCAGGCTATCTGGTGGCGAGCGCGCTGCGAGCCGTGGTGGCCCAGCGGCTGGTGCGGCGGGTGTGCGAGCACTGCGTCGAGGAGCGGGCGCCGGACGAGGGGCAGGCCACCTGGCTTACTGTGCTCTCCGGCGAAGCGCCCGGTCAGCATGCCTATCACAAGGGGCGTGGCTGCCAGAGCTGCAACTTCACTGGTTACTCTGGCCGGATCGGGGTCTATGAGCTGCTGGAACTGGATCAACCCATGATGGATGCCCTGCGCCGCAACGATGCCGAAGGCTTCGCCAAGGCGGCGCGTCAGCATGAACACTTCCGGCCACTGGCCCTGACGGCGCTGGATTATGCCCGCCAGGGGATCACCTCGGTGGATGAAGTGCTGCGGTTGGCCGAGGATCTGGGGTAAGCCATGACTCACTTCAACGTCAACTCACAGGCTGGTTGCCATGACACTCTCGGTCAGGGGCGCACCTCATGAGTACCTTTGCCTACAAGGGGCGCGACAGCCAGGGCAATGCCGTCAACGGCGTGGTGGACGCAGCTAACGAGATGGCTGCGGCCGAGCAGCTGATGCGTCGCGGTGTGATGCCGACCGAACTCAAGCCGGGCAAGGCGAAATCAGCCGCCATCGACTGGTCGCTGTTGCTGGAAGGGGGCGTCAAGCTGGACGAGCTGGTGGTATTCAGCCGCCAGATGTATGCCCTGACCCGGGCGGGGATCCCCATACTGCGCGCCATCGCCGGGCTGGAGGAGAGTGCCCACAGCAAGACGCTCAAGCGAGCGCTGCACGCGCTGGGGGAAGATCTCGGCAATGGCCGGCCGCTCTCCAGCTCGATGCAGGCTCACCCCAAGGTATTCAGCAGTCTATTTGTCGCCATCGTTCACGTGGGCGAGAACACGGGTCAGCTGGAAGAGGCCTTTTTGCAGCTTGCCAACTATTTCGATCTGGAGCTGGAGACTCGCAAGCGGATCAAGACCGCCATGCGTTATCCCAGTTTCGTGATGATCGCCATCGGCATCGCCATGGTGATCCTCAATATCATGGTGATCCCCGTCTTCGCCGGCATGTTTGCCAAGTTCGGCGTCGAGTTGCCGCTGACGACCCGGATCCTGCTCGCCACCTCCCACTTCTTTGTCCACTACTGGTGGCTGCTGCTTGGCATACTGCTCGCCATGGTGTTTGGCTGGCGGCGCTGGGTTGCAACGGTCAAGGGCAAGCTGATCTGGCACAGATGGCAACTCAGGCTGCCCATCGTCGGCACTATCATTGAGCGCTCCCTGCTGGCCCGCTTCGCCCGCAGCTTTTCCATGATGCTCAAGGCCGGGGTGCCGCTCAATACGGCGCTGACCCTGGTGGCCGATGCGGTGGATAACGCCTATATGGCGGGCCAGATCCGTGACATGCGAGCCGGTATTGAACGGGGTGAGAGCCTGCTGCGCACCGCTGGCAGCAGCGGCTTGTTTACCCCCCTGGTGATGCAGATGATCGCGGTGGGGGAAGAGACCGGTCAGGTTGACGACCTGCTGCATGAGGCGGCCGAGTATTACGAGCGGGAGGTGGACTATGACCTCAAGAGTCTGACCGCCCGTATCGAGCCCATCCTGATAGGCGTAGTGGCCGTCATGGTGCTGGTGCTGGCACTGGGTATCTTCACGCCCATGTGGGACATGATGCGTGCCGTGCGCGGTAGCTAACGACCTTTACTCCTCCTGGTGGGATATGATGCGTTGTGGTTGGTCAACAGGGTGTGAGAGAGGTGCGGGTGAGCAGACAGTCACAACAGGATGATCGCTGGCTGGGGGGATATAGGAGAATGGCCGCCCTGATCTTGCTGCTGATCATAGTGGCGACCCTGGCCCAGAGCTATCGCACCCACAGAGCGGAGGCGCTGGCGCTCAGCCTGGTCCTGCTGGGAGAACAGTTTGCCGGGCGGACACAGAGGTTGCACGGACTCTGGCTGGAGCAGCGCCGTCCCGCGAGCCTGTTCGCCGATGGTCTGGCTTGGCAGTTCGATTACAGAGGCTGGCCGATCGGGGCCGGCCCCCTGCTGGCCCCCTCGGAAAATTGCCGCCAGCTGTGGTTGTCGATCATAGGCACACAGAGCCAGGATCTGCCGCCGCTGCAAGCGCTGGCGAGCCGCGATGGCGGGGGATGCGAGTTCGGTTGGGAAGATAATTGGCTGATATATCAATTTTCTGATGGCAGAGTGCTGAAGAAGTCTTGAATGAGACCCATTGTGTGGGCGAGTTAAATGATTTTTTTATATCTGCATGAAATAATGCGGATTATTACGGAGGGACCATGGCAACAAATCGAATGGCATCAACACATCCCGGGTTGGTGATAACGTCTCGGGCGGCGGGTTTTTCGTTGATCGAGCTGGTGATCGTCATCGTTATCCTGGGGATCCTGGCGGTGACCGCCTTGCCTCGTTTCCTTGATGTGACCGACGAGGCCAAGAAGGCCAGTGTGGAAGGGGTTTCCGGCGGCTTTGCCACCGGTGTGTCGCTGGTGCGGGCCCAGTGGGAAGCGGAGGGACGAGCCAAGCAGGACAGCCTCAATACGGTGCTGTATGACGGTTCGCGTTTCTATCTGACCACGCCGACCGAGACCCAGGTCAGCAATGGCGAGCTGTCGCCCGGTTATCCCATGGATACCTCGGCGGGTGGCGGTATCGATGTGGATCCGGCTAACATGACGGCCCAGCGCTGTCTCAAGATTTGGGAGGGTCTGTTACAGAACCCGCCCAAGGCTACTGCCAGCTTTGACGAGGTGCGCGGTAGCGGCAATGACCTGAAATACTATGTCAGTGTGACCAATAACGGCCTGGACTCCGTCTGTCGCTACTATCTGGTCAATAGTTTGAGTAAGGGCAGTGATGGCAAGTATCAGGATCCGCAAGGCAGTACTGATGCATTTATGAGTTTCAGTTACCGTCCGGCGTCCGGTCAGGTGACCACCAATATCAATTGACAGAGGAAAGTAAAATGAAAAAACAGGCGGGTTTTACCCTGATCGAGTTGGTTATCGTGATCATTATTCTGGGCATTCTGGCCGTGACGGCAGCGCCCAAATTCCTGAATCTGCAGGATGATGCGCGTAAGTCAGCTGCACAAGGCGTGCAATCAGCACTACAGAGTGCTGCCAATCTGGTCTATAGCAAGGCTGCTTTGGAAGGTCAGGAAAAAGCATCTGCAGCAGGTGGTACTGCATTGACTGGAATGACGAGTGTGAAAGTCATTTACGGTTATCCGACCGCTGATACTATTTCTGCTGCGGTCACTTTGGATGGATGGAAGGTATCTGGCGCATCAGCTACTTCTTCCAGCTTTTACCCGGAAAATACGAAGGGTAATGAGTGCTATGTGACTTATCAAGCTGCAACTTCAGATACAGCGCCGTTCAAGGTAGAGTTGAAAAACTGTAAGTAATATCGTTTTTATGAGCGAGGCTTCGGCCTCGCTTTCTCTTTTCCCTGATGAGAAAACACATGCCTGCAACCAAGGGCTTTACCCTGATTGAACTGGTAATTGTTATCCTGTTACTCGGGATTCTGGCCGCCTTTGCCGTGCCCAAATGGCTGGGTAAAGGCGGCTTTGAAACTCAAACTGTTCGCGACGAACTGCTGACCCGGCTGCGGCTGGTGCAGACCGTTAATATGCATGAACCCGCCAACCGCTGTACCCAACTGGTGGTGGACGCGTCCCGTTTTGCCCATATCACCCTGGCGATGACCGGTGCCGTTTGCCCGGCCCCTGCCCCCATCGCCAGCTGGAGTGATAATCAGCGCACCCGGGGACGCCTTGTCACCCCATCTTCTGGCATCACTGTCTCCCTCAATAACAGCAGCAGTTTTGTGCTGCGCTTTGATCGGCTGGGTCGTCCAATCGGGAATTGCGCCACCGCAAGCGGGTGTTCTCTGCTGGTGAGCGATGGCCGTGAGACCCGCCGCATCAAGATAGAGTCCGAGGGTTATATCCATGAGATCCCTTAAGCGCGGTTTTACCCTGATAGAGCTGATCGTCGGTATTGTGCTGCTGGCGGTGGCATTGACCGGCATTCTCGGGCTCTTGATCAATCAGGCACCGCAGGCGGTGGACCCGGTGCAGCAGGTACGCGCCGCCCAGTTGGCCCAGCGCCTCTCCGGGGAGATACTGCAAAAGTCGTTTGATGAGCAGTCGGATCATAATGGTGGCCGTTATCGCTGTGGCGAGACGTTGAATGGTCAGTTTTATGGGGACTGCAGTTGCCCTGTCGGTCAGGCGTGCACCCAGCGGCCTCCCGCTCCGGCCATCACCGGCTGGCAACCCAGCGTCTATGGCCCTGATGGCGAGCCCGCACCTTACGTCTATAACGATGTGGATGATTTCGATACCGCGGGCAACTGGGTGGACGCCAACCGTTTTACCCAGACTGCGGCGGGGATCAGCGGTGAGGAGTATCGCAACTATCAGGTCAAGATTGCGGTAAGCGCGGTCGACTTTAAGGATGGTACTTTCAAGATCTGTACAGCCCCTTGTTCTGTGGGCAAACGCATCGATCTGCAGGTGCGGCTGCCGGATCAGAGCGTGCTCGACTTCTCCTTCTATCGGGGGAACTACTGATGAGAGGGGCAATGCGCGGTTTTACCCTGATCGAGCTGGTGATGGTGATCCTGCTGCTCGGCATCATGGCGACCTTTACCAGCCAGTTTATCGGCATCGGTACCCAGATCTATGGGGATGCCAGCAGCCGCGAGCAGTTGATGAGCGATGCCCGCTTCGCCATGGAGCGGCTCAATCGCGAGCTGCGTGATGCGGTACCGGGCTCGGAGCGGATTGAAGACCGGAACGGCAACTGGCTTGACGAAGGGGCCTGCCTGCGTTTTTGGCCCATCAGTGCCTCCAGTCGCTATCTTGCCCTCAATCGTGCCATATCAGGCAGCAGCGCTACCCTGGAGTTAGTGATGGCAACCCCCGCCTCAGTAACCAATCCACTGAGTGTGGACGCCGCCGCCGTCAGCAAAGGTGACAAGATGATCGTGTTCCCCGTGCCGGACAAACATGCCGGCTCACTGGCCACCAATTGCGAGTTCGGTCGCTGTGTGGCCAGCGTAACGGACGTGTTGGCGCCGGTTTCCGGGGTACAAAGCATTCGCTACACCAGTGCGCAAACCCTGGCCGGGCTCTCACCGGGCAGTCGCGTTTATTTTGCCCGCGAGCAAGTCCGCTACTGTGTTGAAGGGGGCACGATAACGAGATCGAGCGCGGCCATTGGCGCCTCTTTTCCTGCACAGGGCGTGCTGATGGCCGATTCTCTTCGAACGGGAGTGTTCTATCGGGAAACGTCGGCCTTTAACGCTGAAGGGGAGTTTGGCGTGCGCTTCGTGTTCGAGCGCAGAGGTGAGTCAGTTATCTTTAACCACAAGATAGGGGTGTTCAATGTCCCTTGATGCGCGCTCTGTAGGGCGGATGAGGGGCAGCTCCCTGATGATCGCCCTGTTTGTGATTGTGGTGATGGCGCTACTGGCTGCTGCCATGGGCCGCTTTCTGACCGACAGTAGTGAAAAGAATACGGTGGAGGTGCGCAGCGTGCGCGCCCTGCTGGCTGCCCAGAGCGGGCTGGAAGTGGCGCTCTATCGGCTCTTCCCCAATCGGACGCCCGCTTTACCTGAGCCCCCCGCGGTATGTGAGGCAAATCAAGGCCGCATCCCCCTCACCTTTACCGGCAATCCGGGGCTGGTCGACTGCCAGGCCGTGGTGCGTTGTGTTGCCGTGCCTGTGACTGATAACGGGCTTGTGAGCACTGGCTATCGACTGGAGAGTGAGGGTTCCTGTGGCTCCAATGACCTGGCCAGTGCCAATCCTGATTTCAGGGTGAGTCGCACGATAGTGGCGGAAGCTTATGGTGGTACCAATCCATGAAAAAGAAATTTTTACTGTTGCTAAACCTGCTTTGGGCTTGCTCAAGTTTCGCGTTTCAGCAAATTGATGGTGACACCTATTTCCCCGCTGTGGTGCAAGGGCATCGAGGAGATGCTAGTACTAGTTGCGTCACCGGTAGTGGTGGTCGACTGGAGCAGAATGGCAATGCCCGTATTAATGGTACGCAGGGTGCTGATTTGCGCTTTTGCTCTTCAAACAGTTCGCTACCAGATAGGGGTTGCGATACTGTCGATGGTGGTGATAGGCGCTGTACTATCAGTAGCCTCCGTGTTCCCGCCCTATCTATTACAGGAGAAAATGGTTTTGTAACGAGTTCGAATGCGGGTGGGAATCTTACCTGTAACTCATCACAAGTCATTGGTAACGGGGCACAAAACCAATACCGGGATTTTACACTCAATAACAATTGCAACCTCACATTCTCGGATAGCAAGAGTGAATACAGGCTGCGGACATTAACGGTCAACAATGGTGGTAAAGCCATCCTCCCAGCAGGTGATTATTATATAAATTCTCTGAACTTATTTAGTGGCAGCACGATTGAGGCGCTTGGGCAGGTTAGAATTTTCGTTAATAACGCTACGTCACTTGAAAACACTAGCTTGTTACGTGCAAGTGGTGGTTCTATTTTGCTATTTGGTTATAACAATATCACCATGAACAGCAGCAGTCGTGTTGATGGATATGTTTATGCTCATCAAGCGCTAATCATGGAAGGTAGTTCAGTTATTAACGGCCGGGTCAGTGCCCGCAACTTGTTTATGTATACCGACTCAGTCATAAACAACAGTGCTGAAACTCCCTTGTCGCAATGTTTCAGTGATGATTTCTCGAGAACAAGCCTAGGGGAACACTGGGTTGTCGCACAGAGAAATAACAGTGAATTGCCATCAATTCAAAGCGGTCGCTTGCGGATGACGCGTAATATTGGGGATCAGGCCACCTCCGCGACCTATCTGCGTTTATTTCCAGCTGCGAATAACCTGGTTGAAGTCACCTTTCGCTATTACGCTTGGGCGCCCCAAACAGGCACAGGTGGGGATGGGTTAGCGATTATTCTTTCTGATGCCACAGTGACACCTCAACCTGGCAGTTTTGGCGGTGCGTTGGGATATGCCCAACGAAATAATGGTACGCCTGGTTTTGCGGGGGGGTGGCTTGGGGTTGGGCTTGATGAGTATGGCAATTTTTCCAATCCCAATGAAGGTAAAGTCGGTGGCCCCGGTTTTCGTGCTCAAGCAATAGCTATAAGAGGCGGGTCTGGTTCAAGCTATCGTTATTTAGCCGGGACCGTTGCAAATCTTAATCCCAGAGTCGATGTGCGAGGAACGTCTGC
>NZ_CAWNYS010000224.1:0-8194 GCF_963878295.1 Aeromonas sp. HMWF014
GCCCAGGGCAGATCGAGCGCGTCATCCTCGTCATCGGCCGTGGTCAGGGCTGGCTGGCGACGTGCATTGTCAGCAGCGGCGCGCTTGGGCTTGGCCACGGGCGCCGGCTCGTCGTCTTCATCATCAAACTGGGGATCGAACTGGAAGGTATCATCATCGAGCTCGGGCAGCCACTCATCGGGCTTGGCCTTCTGACCCGCCTTTCCCTTGGCGTTGCGAGTCAAGCTGGTGTGGGGATCGTCCTCTTCATCCTCTTCCAGCTCGATGGCACCCAAGCCACCTTCCAGCAGGGGATCTGGCCCCTCAAAACGGGGCTGGCGCCAGCCACCGGTCAACCAGCGGCCCAGGGTGGTGGGAAAGTGGTAAACGGCGCTGACTGAACCAGTGCAGGTGGCACCTATCCGCTCAACTATGGTGAGCCAGGACCAGCCAGTAAACAGTGTGATGCCGGTAGCCACGAAGCAGAGCAGCAGCAGGTTGGCCCCGACGCCGCCAAACAGCGGCACCACGACAGAGGCGATCACATCGCCCACCAGGCCGCCGGCGGAAAAGTTCTGCATGTCATTGAAGTTCATGCTGGCGATGGCGGACATGCCGAGTACGGTCAGCACGAAACCCACCATCCGTACCGACAGGGTAAGGTAGTCCACGTCCAGCAGCCGGCTCGGGCGCCAGAACAGGCTCCAGCCCAGCAGGACAACCAGGGGAGGCACCAGATAAGAGAAGGCCCCAAAAGTGAACATGGTGATGTCGGCAAGCCAGGCCCCCGCGCTACCGGAGAGGTTCTTCACCTCCCCTTGCCAGGAGGTCTGGGACCAACCAGGATCGGCCGGGTGATAGGACAACAGGGCAAGCAAGAGATAGGCAGCCATCAGGGTGATGGCGATCAAGACGGCTTCGAAGATCCGTTGTGTACCTGATAAAGGAGTAAACAGCTTTTTATCGGCCAAACTCCGGCTCCTTTCTGAAAACATGTAATGCAGGGGATAAGGGGGCCTAGTATCCCTGAAAAGCCCACCGATTGTCAGCCAGTGCCTGATGGGCTGGGCCATATTTACAATCAACGCGATAAGAAGAAACGAGCGGACCGGCCGCTCGTTTCTGACTGTCGTGACTTGTCATAAGCCTGGCAAGTCATAGCATAACCTAACTCAACGGGTACTGATCACCAGACGACTGCTCTGTTTGACCTCTTCCATTACCACGTAGGTGCGGGTGTCATTGACACCGGGCAGTCGCAGCAAGGTTTCCCCCAGCAGGCGACGATAGGCCGACATGTCGCTAACGCGGGTCTTGAGCAGATAGTCGAAATCGCCGGAGACCAGATGGCACTCCTGGATCTCTTCGAGCACCTGAACAGCCTTGTTGAACTGTTCAAATACATCCGGCGCACCGCGATTGAGGGTAATTTCCACGAACACCAGCAGAGACGCGTCCAGATAATGAGGGTTCAGAATAGCGGCATATCCCTCGATATAACCTTGTCGCTCGAGGCGACGAACCCGTTCCAGACACGGTGTAGGACTCAGGCCAACTCGTTTGGACAACTCAACGTTCGAAATCCTGCCATCCTTTTGCAGCTCATTCAAAATGTTGCGGTCAATCCTGTCCAAATCCTTTAGCCGACTCTTAGCTTCCATCATTTTATTCCATCCTTTGGCTATTTTTTGGTACGAATCACCATTCACTTTATAATTATGGTCACAAATCCTGTCAATACCTGAATATGCTCGGTGAACACGCCGCCCAACATCATTGCAACATAAAGCACCAATCGATAGACGAGGGATAGCATGATTATCGGTGTACCTAAAGAAATAAAAAACCATGAATATCGCGTAGGCATGGTTTCGGCCAGTGTACGTGAACTAACAGCACGAAACCATACTGTTTTCGTCCAAAGCGGCGCCGGAAACGGCATTGGCTTCGGTGATGCAGATTATCGCGCTGCCGGCGCCGATATTTTGGCCTCCGCCGCAGAGGTTTTCGCCAAAGCCGAGATGAGCGTCAAGGTAAAAAGGAGCCCCAGGTCGTCGAACGCGCCATGCGGAGCACGGGCCAGACCCTCTTTACCTACCTGCATCTGACACCCATCTGTCCCAGACCCAGGAGCTGATCACGCGCGGCGGCATGCAGGTGCCCGGCGCCACTGCGCCAACACTTGTCAGCCATGACCACATTGCCCACATGAAACCGGGTTCTGCCAGTGTCGGCGTGGCCATCGATCAGGGCCGCCAGGTGGAAACCGCCCACGCCACAATCCATCAGGATCCCGCCTATATAGTCGACGAGGTAGTGCGCTACTGTGTCGCCAACATGCCGGGGTGGTGGCTCGCACCTCCACCGTGGCCCTCCAACAATGCCACTCGACCCTTCATCATCAAACTGGCGGAGCAAGGCTATCGGGAGACGCGGCTCAAAGATGGCCACCTGCGCCACGGACTCAACATCATGGCGGGTCACGTCACCTGCAAAGAGGTGGCCGAGGCCTCTACCGTTCCGCTGACCCTGTTGAGCTGATCGCCCCCCAACCGGGGAGTCGGTGAGTCAGAATCCGCCCGCGATGGGCGTTTTTTATGTCCGAACGCACGCCAGTCCGCACCGATAATCGATTGCCACAATCGACTCACTGGCCTTTGACCCCGGATCTCGAATTACCTACAATCGCGCAAACTCATCACGTCTCGGAAATCACATCATGAGCCAAGTCACTCACAGCAAACTGCTGATCTTAGGGTCAGGCCCGGCCGGTTACACCGCCGCCGTCTATGCGGCCCGCGCCAACCTCAATCCCTTGTTGATCACCGGCATGCAGCAAGGCGGTCAGCTGACCACCACCACCGAAGTGGAAAACTGGCCAGGTGACCCAGAGGGGCTGACCGGTCCGGCCCTGATGGAACGCATGAAAGAGCATGCGGAAAAGTTCGACACCCGCATCCTGTTTGATCACATCAATGAAGTGGAGCTGACCCAGCGTCCGTTCCGCCTCAAGGGCGACAGCGCCGAGTACACCTGTGATGCACTGATCATCGCCACCGGCGCCTCTGCCAAGTACCTGGGGCTGCCTTCAGAAGAGGCATTCAAGGGCCGCGGCGTCTCCGCCTGCGCCACCTGTGACGGCTTCTTCTATCGCAATCAGGAAGTGGCCGTGATTGGCGGCGGCAACACGGCCGTGGAAGAGGCGCTCTATCTGGCTAACATCGCCAAGAAGGTGCACCTCATTCACCGCCGCGACGAGTTTCGCGCCGAGAAGATCCTGATCAAACGTCTGCACGACAAGGTGGCGAGCGGCAACATAGTGCTGCACACCCACCAGACCCTGGACGAAGTGCTGGGGGATCAGATGGGCGTAACCGGCGTGCGTCTGCGCAGCACCCAGGACGACACCACCTCAGAACTGCCGCTGATGGGGGTCTTCATCGCCATCGGTCACCAGCCCAACACCCAGATCTTCGATGGCCAGCTGGCCATGAAAAACGGCTACCTGATCGTTCGTGGCGGGCTGGATGGCTTTGCCACCCAGACCAGCATCGAAGGGGTCTTTGCCGCCGGGGACGTGGCCGACCACACCTACCGTCAGGCCATCACCTCTGCCGGTACCGGCTGCATGGCGGCCCTCGACGCCGAGCGATATCTGGACGCGCAATAAGCGCAAGGGATATAAAAGGCATGCCGTGAGGCATGCCTTTTTATTTTAAGGATCCGGATGAAACATAAAATACTGATTGTCGAAGACAGTCTGACGATCCGCCGCATGTTGATCCAGGCCATCGCACAGCAAACAGGCCTGGAGATAGATGCGTTCGATACCCTGGAGGGCGCCCGTCATTGCCAGAGGGAAGAGTATGTGGTGGCCCTGGTCGATCTCACCCTGCCGGATGCCCCCAGCGGGGAAGCCGTCAAAGTACTGCTGGAACTGGGCCTGCCGGTGGTGATCCTCACCGCCGATATCAGCGAAGACAAGCGGGAGGCCTGGCTGGAAGCCGGGGTGCTGGATTACGTGATGAAAGATTCGCGCCACTCACTGCAATATGCGGTGAGTCTGGTGCATCGCCTCTATCTCAATCAGCAAATTGAGGTATTGGTAGTCGATGATTCGCGCACCTCCCGCCATCGCACCATGGCCCAGCTGCGCAAACAGTTGCTGCAGGTACATGAGGCGAGCCATGCCCGCGATGCCCTGGCCCAGCTTGAACAAAACCCGGCCATTAGGCTGGTGTTGGTCGACTACCACATGCCGGAGATCGACGGCATCAGCCTGGTGCGCATGCTGCGGGAGCGCTACAGCAAGCAGCAGCTCGCTATCATAGGGATCTCGGTGTCGGACAAGCGCGGCCTCTCTGCCCGCTACCTCAAGCAGGGCGCCAACGACTTTCTCAACCAGCCGTTTGAACCGGAAGAGTTGCAGTGCCGGGTCAGCCACAACCTGGAGGCCCTTGAGCAATTCAACAGCATTCAGGAGTCGGCCAACCGTGACTACCTGACCGGGCTCTATAACCGGCGCTACTGGTTCAACGAGGGGCAGAAGTGGTTTGAGGAGCATCAGCGCCAAGGCACACCGCTCGCCCTCTGCGTGCTCGACGTGGATCACTTCAAGCAGGTCAACGATCACTGGGGCCATGCCATCGGCGATCAGCTGCTTTGTCATCTGACCCGGTTGCTCGCCCAGTTCTTCCCCGATGCCATGATCGCCCGCTTTGGCGGCGAGGAGTTTGCCATGATGGTGCCCCATTGCACCGTGCCGGTGCTGCTCAAACGGCTGGAGGGGCTGCGCCAGCAACTGCGTCAACAGCCATTGTCACGGGAGATCCCGCTGTTTGCTCGCGCCAGTTTCGGGGTGATCAAGGTTGGGCCCGTCTCCATGGACGAGGCACTGAGCGAGGCGGATCGCCTGCTCTATCAGGCGAAGAACACGGGTCGCGACAAGATAGTGTCTCAGGACTCATCGGCCTGAGCAAACCTTGGCAGATGAGCACCCTGTAGTACTGCCCGACGGATCCTCACGGTGGATGTCGTCGGGTTGCTCTTCTCTTTTCAACGCCACTCAATAGGTCTTGTCGACACGCACCCCATCGTTGAAATAGAGGATACGCACCTTGTCGCCGTTCATGAATACCATGGCCGGATCATAATCCTGAATGACGTTGATGAGCCCGTTCTGCTCGTTGCGAATGAGCAGCTCCACCAGCTTGTTCTCCACCACAGTGCCGCCAGACTGATACTGCTGCGCTGCAGCCGCGCCGGCAAGAGCACCGACGGCGGTAGCAATTTCACGGCCGTGGCCGCCACCAAACTGGTTACCCAGCAGACCGCCCAACACGGCCCCCCCCAGCGTTTTCCAGCCGGAGTGCTCGGACTCCAGGATCTGGCGCTGGGTGATATTACGCACCGTCTCGACCTGGCCAAACACCACCTGATCCACGGGCCGCGCCGTGTTGCGCTCGTAGACCTGTGCACTGGCGGGTACAGTGACAAAGCAGAACAAGCTGGATACTATCAGGATAATGGCCTTCATCTGTGAACCTCTTCGCCTTATGTCTCGCTATCTTACCCAATTGGATGATGAGCTGTGCTGGTTTCCCGACCCCGAGCACGCCCTGGAAGAACCCAATGGCCTGCTGGCGATCGGGGGGGATCTCTCCCCTGACCGATTGCTGGCAGCTTACCACAAGGGGATCTTCCCTTGGAATGAGCCCCACCAGCCGCTGCTGTGGTGGTCACCTGATCCCAGAGGGGTCATCATTCCGGAACAGTTGCACGTCAATCGCAGCCTGCGTAAATTTATCCGCCGTACCTCATTCGATATTTCCATCAATCGCGCCTTTAATGAGGTAATAGCGGCCTGCGCCGCCCCCCGTCGCAGTGCCAGTGGAACCTGGATAAGCACGCCCATGATCGACGCCTATCGACAACTTCACCGCCTTGGCCATGCCCACTCAGTCGAGATCTGGCAGGATGGCCAGCTGCAAGCCGGTCTCTATGGCCTCTCACTCGGGCGCCTCTTCTGTGGCGAGTCCATGTTCAGTCGCATCGACAACGGCGCCAAGCTGGCCATGATGGCACTCTGCAAGCACTTCACCCGCTACGGCGGCGCGCTAATCGATTGCCAGATGCAAAATGACTTCCTGGTCACCATGGGGATCCAGGAGTGGCCAAGGGCCACCTTCTTGAAAGCCCTGGCCCAACTGAGTCGACAACCATTGGCAAAGCACTGCTGGCAACCGGAGAGCATCAGCCTATGACAGAAGAAGTGATCCTCAAGGTAGGGCTGACCCCCAAGCATCAATGCAGCTATCTAGGCCATGAACAGGAGCAGCTGCTGGTATTGATGGACCACAACATGCTCAATGCCAGTGGCTATGAGCGGCTGCTGACCGCAGGATTTCGGCGCAGCGGTAACGACATCTATCGACCTCACTGCCCTGCCTGCAGTGCCTGCCAGTCCCTGCGCATCCACAGTGAGCGTTTCATGCCAAGCCGCAGCCAGAAGCGGATCAGCCAGTTGAACCAGGACCTGGAGCTGGTGCTCAGCTACGATGATAAACCCGAATATTATCAGCTCTACGAGCGCTACATTTGCGAGCGTCACCGTGATGGCAGCATGTATCCCCCCAGCCGGACCCAGTACAAGGGCTTTTTACACTGCGACTGGATGCCTCCACTTTACCTGGAGATGCGCAAGGACAACCAGCTGATCGGAGTCGCCACCACGGATCTGCTACCTCACAGCATGAGCGCCATGTATACCTTCTTCGATCCGGCCCATGCCGATCGCTCCCTCGGTACCTTCGCCATCCTGAGTCAGTTGGAACTGGCCAGGCGTACAGGTCGCACTTGGTTGTATCTCGGCTATCTGGTGGAGGAGTGCCGCAAGATGAATTACAAGCGCCAATACCAGCCCCACGAGCGACTGATCCAGGGGGAATGGAAAAATATCGACACCAAGCCCGAGTAAACTTTACACATAGCCTTAAATCCGGCATGATCCAGCGGATTTTTGTTGTGGCTTATCAAGAGGATTCAATGGCTAAAGAAGACAGTATTGAGATGCAGGGCACCATTCTCGAAACCCTGCCCAATACCATGTTCCGTGTGGAACTGGAAAATGGTCACGTGGTTATCGCTCATATTTCCGGCAAGATGCGCAAAAACTACATCCGTATCCTGACTGGGGACAAAGTAACGGTAGCTCTGACTCCGTACGATCTCTCCAAGGGACGTATTGTTTTCCGCTCTCGCTAAGCCAGGAATTCAGCAAAAAACCCCAACCTCTCGGTTGGGGTTTTTTGTCGCTTTCTAACTATCAGTGCTTAGTGGGAGACAGCTTCAATATTGACCTGAAAATCAAAACTGAGGCTGTCATTTACCAACTCAACCTTTACTACCCCCCCATCAACCAGTGATCCGAACAGGATCTCATTGGCCAAGGGTTTCTTGAGGTGTTCCTGGATGACCCGTCCCATGGGTCTGGCTCCCATCGCCCTGTCATATCCCTTCTCGGCCAACCAGTGGCGGACACCCTCGGACACTTCAAGAGACACGCCCTTGGCATCCAGTTGTACCTGCAACTCGACAATGAACTTGTCAACCACCTGATGGATCACCGTCATGTCCAGATGGTTGAACCAGATGGTGTGATCGAGCCGGTTTCTGAATTCCGGACTGAACGTCTTGTTGATCACCGCCATGGCATCATGACTCATGTCTTGCTGCTGGAAGCCAATGGACTTGCGCTGGGTCTCCTGCACGCCAGCGTTGGTGGTCATCACCAGGATCACGTTGCGAAAATCCGCCTTGCGCCCGTTGTTATCCGTCAGGGTCCCGTTGTCCATCACCTGTAGCAGCAGGTTGAACACGTCAGGATGCGCCTTCTCGATCTCGTCCAGCAGCACCACTGAGTGCGGATGCTTGAGCACTGAGTCGGTCAACAAGCCGCCCTGTTCAAAACCGACATAACCGGGAGGAGCACCAATCAAACGAGAGACTGTGTGTCGCTCCATGTACTCGGACATATCAAAACGCAGCACTTCCACCCCGAGCGCCTTGCCAAGCTGCTGGGTGACCTCTGTCTTGCCCACCCCGGTCGGGCCAGCAAACAGGAAGCAACCCACAGGACGGCGTTCATTGCCAAGGCCCGAGCGTGACAGGCGGATTGAGTCAGTCAGCACAGCAATGGCCTTGTCCTGACCAAACA
>NZ_CAWNYS010000225.1:0-1213 GCF_963878295.1 Aeromonas sp. HMWF014
TGCAAGCGGCCGAATCTGACCCGGCCGTGCGCAGCCAGCTTGCGAGCCTCGACGTGCTGCAGGTGGGGGGCGCCAAGCTGGCCGAAGCGGTGGCCAGAAAAATCACCCCGCTGCTCGGCTGCCGGCTGCAACAGGTGTTCGGCATGGCGGAGGGGCTGGTCAACTACACCCGGCTCTCTGACCCCGACGAGAAGATCATTCACACCCAGGGCCGCCCCATGAGCCAGGACGACGAGGTGCGCATTCTGGACGAGGCGGGCAACCCGGTCGCCCCCGGCCAGCCCGGCGCCCTGCACACCCGTGGCCCCTATACCTTCCGTGGTTACTACCAGAGCCCGGCCCACAACGCCCGGGTGTTCGATAGCGAGGGCTTCTACTGCTCCGGCGACCTGGTGGTGCAAGACCAGGATGGCTACCTGACGGTGGTGGGGCGGCAAAAGGATCAGATCAACCGGGGCGGCGAGAAGATAGCGGCGGAAGAGGTGGAAAACCAGCTGCTGCACCACCCGGCCATCACCCAGGCGGCCCTGGTCTCCATGCCCGATAGCGCCATGGGGGAGAAGAGCTGCGCCTTTATCGTCAGTGCGGATCCCGGGTTAAAGCCGCTGGCCTTGCGCAAGTTTCTGCGCGCGCGCGGCGTGGCGGACTTCAAGCTGCCCGACCGTTTCGAAACCCTGGATGCCCTGCCCATGACGGCGGTGGGCAAGATTGACAAACAGGGGCTGCGTGCACGTATCGCCGAGATCATCGCCGCAAGCCAGCCCCTGACAACAGCTTAAAACTAAAAAAGGAATCATGACGTTATGGCTATCCCAACCCTGAATAACTACGCCATGCCCAAGCAGTGGAAGGCCAACAAGGTCAACTGGACGCTGGAGCCCAAACGCGCTGCTTTGCTCATTCACGATATGCAGGAGTACTTCACCGCGTTTTATGGCGAGAACAGCCCGCTGATCGCCACGCTCACCGAGCGGCTGGCCGCGGTGCGCAAACAGTGCAAGGCCCTCGGCATCCCGGTCTACTACACGGCCCAGCCCAAGGATCAATCCCCCGACGATCGCGCCCTGCTCAACGACATGTGGGGGCCGGGTCTGAACACGCGCCCCGAGCTGCAGCAGGTGGTGGCAGGGCTGCGCCCTGAGAGCGACGATAGCGTGCTGGTCAAGTGGCGCTACAGCGCCTTCCAGCGCTCCGAACTCGAGCAGGTGCTCAA
>NZ_CAWNYS010000226.1:0-1801 GCF_963878295.1 Aeromonas sp. HMWF014
ATCAGCAACTGCTGCCGCTGGTGCAGCGTCTCTACCGGCTCGACAACGGCCAGCCGCTGCAACGCCAGTGGCAGGAGGGTGCGTGTCGCCAGTTCTGAGCCTGCTCGCCGCCATCTACAGCGCGCCTCCCGTGTCCGCGCTGGCGGCGCAGCTGCGCGACATCCACCCTGGCCCCATGTTGGTCCAGGCACCGGATCCCCGCCTTCAGGGCTGGTGGGCGCTGCTGATCATACTGCTGATGGGGGCGCTGATCGGCGCGGCCCTGCTCAGCCTGCTGCGCTATCGCCGTTGGCAGCGACAAATCGACTGGCAGGCGCCCGAGCTGGTGCCCCGACTGCAGGCCGCGCTGCGCGAGGCCGCCCTTGGCCGCTGGCCCGAGGCGCGCACCTTGCAAGGGGAGGCCTGGCTCGCGTTTCTGGACAGGCAGGGAGGCAGCCAGTTCCGTGAGTTTGCCCCCCTGTGGCCACACTGGCTCTACGGTCAGGGGATACCGGATCCCCGCCAACGGGAGGCGCTGCGCCGCGCCTACCTCCGTTGGGGGCGAGCCTGCTGCTGCCTGCCACAGAGGGTGATCACACTGAGGATCCGTTGGCAACAGGGTCTGGCGCGCCTGCGCACCAGCACTAGGACCGGGAGATCATCATGATCCTCGCCTGGCCCTGGTTTGCGCTGGCACTGGTACTGCCACTCCTGGTGCGCTTCGGCCTGCCGCCGCATTCAACCGGCCAGCATAATGGGACTACGCTGGCGCACGACGGCTTTCCTCTGTTGCGTGCCCACGCCGGCCAGCCACTCTGGCGCATGGCCCTGTGCTGGTGCGCCCTGGTGCTGGCCCTGTGCCGCCCCCAATGGCAGGAGCCGCCCCTCGTCAGTTACCAGAGCAGCCGGGATCTGATCCTGGCGGTGGATCTCTCCGACAGCATGCGTACCCAGGACATGCTGGATGAGGGAGAACAGCGAGACAGGCTCAGTGCGGTGCGCCAGCAGATAAGTGAGCTGATCCAGGCCCGCCCCGGCGATCGCATCGCCCTCATCGTCTTCGCCGATCACGCCTACCTGCTGTCGCCCCTGACCCAGGAGACCCAGGCTCTACTCACCCTGGCCCGCGAGCTGGACTTCGATCTGGTGGGCCGCACCACAGCACTGGGGGAAGCCATAATGCTGGCCCGCCAGCACGCCGACCCCAACCGCCCCACCTCTCTGCTGCTGGTCACCGATGGTCGCAACACGGCGGGCAACGCCGATCCCCTGAGCGAGGCAAAACGGGCCGCTGCCAGCGGCATGACCCTCTATACCCTGGGGGTGGGGGCCGATCCCGATACCTTCGCCGAGGCACTGGCTCCGGCTCAGAGCGATCCCAGCACCGAGCTGGACGAGGCCCTGCTGCAACAACTGGCCAAAATGGGCCATGGCCGCTATTTCCGCGCCCGCACCCAAAGCGATCTCGATGCCATCAACCAGACCCTGGATACCCTGGAGCCCGTCGCCACGCCCCACACCCACTATCGACCCAACGTCGAGCTCTACCCCTGGCCGCTGGCGCTGGCCTGGCTGCTGTTGAGCTGGCCCGCCCGGCTGCGCTGGCCACCCTCCTTGCGTCTACGCTGGCGACTGCCACGGGGGCAGGCTCATGATTAAACCACGCTGCCAGGGATGGCCGTCATGGAGCTGATCCTCTTGCGCCCGCTCTGGCTGCTGGCCCTGCTGCCCTGGCTGTGGCAGGGCTGGCGTCGTCGCCGGCAGCCACCGTTGCTCGCCCCCGCCATGCAGGCCTACCTGCTGCCGGGGCGCCGCCGTACCC
>NZ_CAWNYS010000227.1:0-2724 GCF_963878295.1 Aeromonas sp. HMWF014
GCCTTGTCCTGACCAAACACCACCATCTTGAGGTTCCGCTCCAGGTTCTTTAGCACTTCCTTATCGGAAGAAGAGACAGACTTCTCTGGGATACGGGCTATCTTGGCGACTATGGCTTCGATTTCCGGCACATTGATCACTTTCTTGCGCTTGCTCACAGGCAGCAGACGCTGCCCTGCCCCCGCCTCATCGATCACGTCGATCGCCTTGTCAGGCAGATGACGGTCATTGATGTACTTGGCCGAAAGTTCGACCGCGGCACGGATCGCTTTGACGGTATAACGCACGCCGTGGTGCGATTCGTAGCGGCTCTTGAGCCCCATCAGGATGCGAGTGGTGTCATCCACACTCGGCTCGACGACATCGATCTTCTGAAAACGACGGGCCAGCGCTCGGTCTTTCTCGAAAATCTGGGAATATTCCTGGTAAGTCGTCGACCCGACACAACGGAGCAAGCCATTGGAGAGCAACGGCTTGATGAGGTTGGCCGCATCCAGCTGGCCACCGGAAGCTGCCCCGGCCCCTATGATGGTGTGGATCTCGTCGATGAACAGAATGGCCCCTTCCTGGCGCTCAATCTGCTTGAGCAGCACTTTGAGGCGCTTCTCGAAGTCACCACGGTATTTGGTGCCTGCCAGCAGGGAGCCCATGTCGAGTGAATAGATGGTGCTGCCAGCAATCACCTCGGGCACATCCCCCTTGACGATGCGATAGGCCAGCCCTTCGGCGATCGCCGTCTTGCCTACACCCGCTTCACCCACCAGCAGCGGGTTGTTCTTGCGGCGACGGCACAGTACCTGGATAGTGCGGCTCAGCTCCTGATCGCGACCGATGAGCGGGTCGATTCGCCCCTCCAGCACCAACTGATTCAGGTTGGTCGCAAAACTCTCGATCTGGGCAGCAGAGACATCGTCATCAGACTCGGCGTTGTTACTGCTGTTATCCGGCTTGCTGTCTTTACGCACCCCGTGGGAGAGGAAATTGACCACATCCAGCCGGCTGATCTCGGCTTTCTTCAGGAAATAGGCAGCCTGTGACTCTTGCTCGCTGAAGATGGCGACCAGCACGTTGGCGCCGCTGACTTCAGTATTACCTGAAGACTGAACATGGAACACGGCACGCTGCAGCACCCGCTGGAAGCCAAGCGTGGGTTGAGTTTCTCTGTCTTCATCATCGCGGGGAATAAGTGGGGTTGTTTGACTAATGAATGCGCTGATCTCTTTGCGCATCAGCTCCACATCCGCACCACATGAACTCAGCGCCTCATGGGCTGAGCTGTTATCCAACAGGGCTAACAACAGGTGCTCGACGGTCATGAATTCGTGGCGCTCGTCACGGGCCAGTTTGAAAGCCTCGTTCAGCGTCTTTTCTAGATCTTTATTCAACATAGGCACCTCCCCTCAGTACAGCAACAATGTGGTGTCGTCATCGCCATCAAGTCATCAGATTCAAGCCTTTTCCATGGTACATAGCAGTGGATGTTCGTTGTTACGTGAATAGGTATTGACTTGGACCACTTTGGTTTCGGCAATCTCGGCGGTGAACATGCCACAGACTCCCTTACCACTATAATGCACACTCAGCATCACTTGGGTGGCCTTGTCCAAATCCATACTAAAGAACTTTTGCAGCACCTCCACCACAAACTCCATCGGTGTGTAGTCATCGTTGTTCAGGACGACCTTGTACATGGGTGGCGGTTGCAGCTTCGTTTTCTCTGCTTGTGCAATCTCTTCATTAGCAAAGAGTTCTTTCTGCTTGCTCATAATCGCGCTTCGGTACCTCTAGATTACTACCGTCTAACACAAGATTGTCAATAGACTTGTTAACCCGATCACATCAGTTGTTAACAACTCCTTGACTCGCTCAAAAGTTAGACTAGATTGGTTACTTGCTAATCGGCGCCCGTCTGCTATGGGCATATGCTACTAGTTATAAAGGGCTGGCGCAGGTTACTCAACGACTTCAGGGTAATCAATAAAAGGATGTAGATGTATGGCAACCGGAACAGTCAAGTGGTTTAACAACGCAAAAGGATTTGGGTTTATCTGTCCGGAAGGGGGTGGTGAAGATATCTTCGCCCACTACTCCACGATAAAAATGGAAGGTTACAAGACCTTGAAAGCAGGTCAGGCAGTCAACTTCGAACTGCAGCAGGGGCCGAAAGGAAATCACGCCTCTGTCATCGTGCCAAACGAAGCACAGAACATGTAAGAGTCGAACTGGATAAATAAAAAAACCGGCTGACCGCAAGGTCGCCGGTTTTTTTATAGCAGTGCGCTCTTGCAAGCGTGAAGCTTGTCAGACGCAGGCGTCATCGGCCAGCACAGGGCCTAGTCGTGGTAGTCCTGGCAGGCGCTCAGGGTATTTTCCATCAGGCTCGCCACCGTCATGGGACCAACGCCCCCCGGAACCGGTGTGATGAAGGAGGCGTGATTACGCGCCGTTTCAAACTCCACATCCCCCACCAGAGAACCGTCAGCCAGACGATTGATGCCTACATCGATCACCAGGGCCCCCGGTTTGATCCACTCCCCCGGAATGAAGTTCGGCTTACCCACCGCCACGACCAGCAAGTCGGCACGACGCACCTGATCTTCCAGATCCTGAGTGAAGCGATGACAAGTGGTCGTGGTACAACCGGCCAGCAGCAGCTCCAGCGTCATCGGGCGTCCCACAATATTGGATGCTCCAACCACTACCGCATGCAGGCCATGTGTCTTG
>NZ_CAWNYS010000228.1:0-32229 GCF_963878295.1 Aeromonas sp. HMWF014
CTCTGGTACAGGCCAAGCTGGGGCTGGGCGGCGTCGCTCACCTCGACACCCTGATCAAAGGGGCCTTTGTGGAGGCTCTGCCAGGTCAAGGGGCCGGCAAGGATCGCTTCCCCTTGAGTCAGAGTGGTCAGGTGGGCCTGGCCTTGACCCTCAAGAGTCCCTCGGTCAATGGCCTGAGCGTCGGCAGCCCCTTGCTGTTTCGTAAACTCATGGTGGGCAGTGTCACCGGGATTACGCTGGCGCGCGATGGCAGTGAGGTGCTGATCGATGTGAGTGTCGACAAGGAATATGCCCATCTGGTGCGGGCCAACACCCGCTTCTGGAATGTCTCCGGGGTCAAGGCCGACATAGGCTTGACCGGGGGGACCATAGAGGTGGAAACCGTGCAGAGCCTGCTGGCGGGCGGCATCGCATTCAATACCCCAGAGCACGATATGGGGGCGACCGTCAAGGCTGGCCACAGCTACCCGCTGTATGGCAAGGCGGAGAAAGAGTGGCTGAAGTGGAGTCCCCGCATCCAGCCCTGAACTTCTCTCTTGTTCCAAGCCCGGCCCAGTGCCGGGCTTGTTCATTTTCCCCTTGCTCATTGCCCGTTAAGAATATTCCTAGCCGTGTGATAAGATGTCGCCCCTATTTTTGGGTCAGCGAGACGGCACAGTGCACGACAATACCTATCTTCCCGATCACTTCTTGCACCATATTGCGGCCATCATGCCAGCGCATCTCACCATGGACTCTTTCGTGGCTAGTTGCCGGCGCCCACTGCGACGCAGTATTCGGGTAAATACGCTGAAGATCTCGGTACCTGCATTCTGCGAACTGATGCAACCGCTGGGCTGGCAGCTCGAGGCCGTGCCCTGGTGCGAGACCGGCTTCTGGCTGAGTCGCCGCGACGAGAGCGTGCCCCTTGGCAATACCGCAGAACACCTGAGCGGCCTCTTCTATATCCAGGAAGCGAGCTCCATGTTGCCGGTTACCGCGCTATTTGCCAGCGATCAGGTCAAGCGAGATGGCATGCTGCTGGACGCAGCCGCCGCCCCCGGCTCCAAGACTACCCAGATCGCGGCCTTGATGAACAACCAGGGCATGCTGGTTGCCAACGAATATTCCAGCAGCCGGCTCAAGGTGCTCAGCGCTAACATTCAGCGCTGTGGCGTGACCAATGTGGGCATGACCCACTTCGATGCCAAGGTGTTTGGCCAGTGGTTGCCGGAGACCTTCGACGCCATACTGCTCGATGCCCCCTGCTCCGGCGAAGGGACGGTGCGCAAGGATGAAGATGCCCTGCGCAACTGGAGCATAGCGAGCATCGACGAAATTGCTGCGGTGCAGCAAGGTCTGCTGGAGAGCGCCTTTCATGCCCTGAAACCCGGTGGCGTGCTGGTTTACTCCACTTGCACGTTGAGCGAGCAGGAGAACCAGGCGGTCTGTCAGTCCCTGTTGGACAAGTTTGGTGATGCCCTGAGCGTTGACTCGCTGGCCGACCTGTTCCCCCATGCACAGCTGGCCTGTACGCCCGAAGGATATCTGCACGTTTGGCCCCAGATCTTCGACAGTGAGGGATTTTTCGTCGCCAGATTGCGCAAGCATCACTCAGTGCCAAATACCATGTTCAAGCCGGGCAAACTCGGCAAGTTCCCCTTCTCGCCACTGCCCACCAAAGAGGCCGAGCCCATGTTGCGCGAGATTGAAGCCCATTTTGGCGTGGTACCACAGGGCCAGCTGTTTGGTCGCAATGACGAGATCTGGCTCTTTCCACTGTTATTTGAGCAGGTGCAGGGCAAGCTGCGTTTTGATCGCATCGGCATCAAGCTGGCTGAGACTTTTAAGAAAGGTTATCGCCTCACTCATGAGTGGGCGTTGGCCTATGGCGACAAGGCCACTCAGGGATGTATCGAACTCGACGGCGCCAATGCACGGGAGTTCATGATGGGGCGGGATGTCTGGCCTGAGCAGGAGGCTGGCTCGGGCGAGGTGATCGTGCGTTATCAGGGTCATACCCTGGGCATGGGGAAGTGGGTTGGCAGCCGGGTCAAGAATGCCCTGCCCCGCGAGTTGGTGCGCGACAACAATCTGTTCGGCGCCTGAGTGTGTGATGACTCGCGTCTGATCGAGTCTTAAAAACCCACACTTCGGTTGAACTTTTGTGCGGATCTTGAAAAGCCTTGAGCCTTGTCTAAGCTTAAGGCTGTCCGAACACCAGTTAGCGCACGGCTCTGCAAGGAGCCAATTCCCCTATGCCAGGTACAAGGAATTCGTACCTGGCTTTTTTTATGTCCGCACTGTCTGTTTCCCGCCCCTCACTCGAGCGCCTCAGCCATCTCTTGCTCAACTTGGGGCTGGGATGACAGTTCATGTTGATAGAGCAGATCGATCGCCTGCTCGATGAGCGAGGCCTGGCTGTCTTCGAGATGCAACCCCAACGCCTGCAACCGCTCGGCGTGACGATTGCTTATCCAGCACTGCAACCTGGTGTGGGTTTCCTGTTTACGCTTCACATGTTGGCGTTGCCGCTCGGCATTGTTGTGTGGGACAGCCTCTTGGGCCTCATCCACGTTTATTTCCTGGCTCATATGACCTTGCAATGGTTTGCTTTAACGTTTGTTATCTCTAACCTGTTGGGTACGGTTGTCTGAACAAGAGGGTTCTCCCCTCTCATCGGACACCTTGGCAACGCGCAATAAATATATCATCAGATCAACAAGATACAATTTAACATAAAAAATGCAGTGACGCGGAGTATCTGTTACAACAAGCCATCCAGCGCATGATCGGAAAATTTGTGGGCATCATCGAAATACTCCTGCAGGGTACGCATGTCCTTGTGGCGAGTCACCTCGATGATCTTGTTCATGGGCTTGCCAGCGGTGACCGCCGAGGTAATGAATCCTCGTCGCAGGCTGTGGCCACTGACATAGAGATCGTCGATGGTTTGACCAGTTCGGCGCTTGATCATCAGGTTGATACCCTGGGGACCGAGTGGTTCTGTCATGAGTTGACCCCAGCGGTTCATCCGCCGAAACAGCGGCCCGTCGCTGATCCGGCTTTTGCGCAGCCAGTTCTGCAGTGCCGACACGGGACAATAGTGCTTGCCAGGGATCAGGGCTATCTCGGTTTCATGGAGCTGATGCTTGCTCGGTTTGAGGCGAAGGCGGATCCCCTGCCCCACAAAATCGAGATCGCTCACTTCAATTCGGGCCGCTTCCGAGCGGCGCAAGGCGCCACTGAACATCAAGAGCAGCAGGGTATGATCGCGTAGGCCCGCCAGAGCAGTAGTGTCGATGCCATCCAGCACCTGAGTCAATGGTTGCAGCGTCAGGGCGCCAGTTTTGCGTTTGCGGTTATCCCCCAACCTGACAATACCGCGCATCATCTCCTTGATTTCGGCATGTTCGGTCGGCATGGGATGGATGCCCTTCTGCTTGAAGGCATAGCGGATCCCCGCCAGACGTCTCACCAAGGTTGCAGGTTTGCGCGGCTCGCCGTTGCGCAGTTCCCCTTTGCCCTCCTCTTTATCCAGCCATACCCAGTCAGCCAATACGCCGTCGGCCTGATCAGCCAGAAAGTTCATGATGTCATGATGGGTTGTTTGCAGCGGATCCAGCCCGTGCAATTGGCACCAGAAGACAAAAATACGGGTATCAGCCTGATAGGCATTGAGGGTGGAATCCGCTTTTGCACTGCGCAAAAAGCGGCGTGCCCGAGTATTTAGCTGGGCATCGAAGACGGTTTGCAGTGATTGGTATGCCGAGCTGGATAGGGTTGGATATGCCACAGAACGCTTTGATTCATATGAAGTTTAAATGGATCTTACAGGATCCATCCTAGACATCAAGTATCGATAATGAATATTATCGATACTTAAAAGATCCTGAATTAAACCTCATTGAACCTCCATATTCTCCTGCCTAGCATCGTCTTGAATAAGCCTGCTTATAATAGGCTGACATTCATGCTAGTGAGAGATAACAAATGGCGTTGGTAATACTGTCGAGGGAAAGGATGCTGATTATTTGAAATGAATAGGTCCCATTATCAGGGGCCTATTCGTTTACTTTTTTGCCAGCTTGAACAGCTCGAAGAAGTTTCGGCTGGTCGCTTCCGCCAGCTCGGCCAGTGAGATCTGGCGAAGGTCGGCAACGAACTGAGCAACATCGCGGACAAAGGCGGGCTCGTTCTCCCTCCCCCGATGAGGAACAGGAGCAAGATAGGGAGAGTCTGTTTCGACCAGCAAGCGCGCCAACGGCAATGCCTTGACCACTTCTTGCAGTGCAGATGCATTCTTGAAGGTCGCTATGCCGGAAATGGAAATATAAAAGCCCATCGCCATCGCGGCTTGGGCCATCTCGAGGGACTCAGTGAAACAGTGCAACACACCACCCACCTGATCGGCACCCTCCTCACGCATGATCTGCAGGGTATCTTGCTGGGCATCACGGGTGTGAATGATCAGCGGCTTGTTCAAAGCGCGAGCGACGCGGATGTGTTCGCGGAAGGAGGCTTGCTGCACCTCCTTGTTCTCTGGCGAGTAGAAGTAGTCGAGCCCGGTTTCCCCTATGGCCACCACTCTTTCATCTGCGCCCTGCGTCAGTAACAACGCCGCATCAACACCGGGTTCCTGATTGAGCGGATGCACACCACAGGAAGCAAACACCTGGGGATAAGGAGCGATCGCCTCGAGCATGATCGGGAACTGTGCCTGAGTCACACTGACACAGAGAAAATATCCCACGTCCAGTTTCGCGGCCTTGGCCAGCACATCAGCCATGCTGGTCTGCTTGCTGCCATAGCTGAGGCGATCGAGGTGGCAATGGGAATCAACGAGTAACATAAAGAACCTTTGCGTCTTGTCAGATTTATAACCAGCGGCTGAGCCAGTTCATCAAATGAATGGTGGGATTGGAAAGCTGCCCAGGTTGGCAGGCAGCCTTAAGCGCCACGAGCTGCTGCTCCGCCTCCAGCAATTTTTCGGTGGAGTTGCCCTCGGCCAACTGCTGGCTGAGGGCCGCCAGATCCGGCATCGCCAGCTGATGATGACCGCAGCCAGCCTGAGTCTTGATTGCATCACACAAAAACAGCTGCAACCAGTGCAGCCTGACTTGAGTTTCATCCGCCAGCTGGCTGCAGACATGGGTGGCCCGGGTCGGGGTCAGTGACAGGGAGACGAAACTCCCCAGCAACTCCCGACGTTTGCCATCTTGCTGCTCTTCTATGTAACGCAACACCCGCAGCGGTGCTCCCTGACAGATCCGTACCTGGGCCAATGTGGCCTGGTGACCCTGTTCGGCCAGCCAGCGCACCGTCTCCCCTTCCGTTGGCAACTGGCAAACGTGCTTGTGGCAGCGGCTCAGTATGGTAGGCAACAGACGGGAAACCTGAGAGGCAATCAGCAGCAAGAGGCTGTCCCCGGCTGGCTCCTCCAAGGTTTTCAGCAAGGCGTTGGCGGCGGATTCCGTCATGCGCTCCGCATCAGGGATGATCACCACCTTACCCCGGCCGAGCTGGGCCGAGTTCTGCAGACGAGCACAGATCTCGCGTATAGCCTCGACCCCTATGGTCTTGCTATCAGCAGGCAGGGTACCAAGATCCGGGTGATGTCCCTTGTCAAACAGCTGGCAGGAGTGACACTGGCCGCAGGGTTCCCCCCGATCCGGTTGTTGGCAAAGATGCAAGCGAGCGAGCCGCTCTGCAAGCTGCTCCTTGCCAAGCCCGGGATCGCCGAGCAACAACCAGGCGTGGCCCAGCCGACCGGCTTGGGCCGTCTGACTCAGGGCATGCCAATCCGGGATCAACCAGGGATACATAGAGGCTTGTTCGATAAGTAATTGTCCAGTGCAGCCTCAATGGCTGCTTTGACCTGATCCGGAGTTTGTCCGGCATCGATCACCCGAATGGAATCATCTTTGGCGGCCAGTTCGAGATAACGGCTGCGCGTGCGCTCGAAGAAACTGATCTGCTCCAGCTCGATCCTGTCCAGCTCGCCACGATGACGGGCACGCTGCAAACCAAGAGCGGGATCGATATCGAGATAGAGGGTGAGATCCGGCTTGAAATCACCGAGCACTGCCTGCTTGATGGCGCCGATGAGGTTAGCATCGATGCCACGCCCGCCGCCCTGATAGGCCTGGGAGGAGAGATCGTGGCGATCTCCCACCACCCAGCGTCCTTCAGCCAGTGCCGGTTTGATCCGGGTCTCGACCAGCTGCACCCGGGAGGCATACATGAGCAGCAACTCGGCTTCGATGGTGAGACGCTCGTCGTGAACTTCTTTGACGATGGCGCGCATCCGCTCGGCCAGCGGGGTTCCCCCGGGCTCACGGGTGCATTCGATCTGGTCTATGCCGTGGCGTTGCAGATAATCGGTAACATAGCGCACCGCGGAGCTCTTCCCTGCCCCTTCCAGTCCTTCAATCACAATAAATTTAGACATTAGGGCTTCTTCAATATGTATTCGCGAACCGCCCGATTGTGTTCATCGAGGGTCTTGGAGAAATAGTGGGCACCGCCCCCCTTGGCGACAAAATAGAGATAGTCGGTCGACTTGGGATTGAGCGCCGCTTCGATAGAGGCCTTGCCCGGCATGGCGATGGGCGTGGGTGGCAGGCCGTTGATCACATAGGTGTTGTATGGATTCACATCTGTCAGGTCGCTACGGCGGATATTGCCATCGTAACGATCCTTGACCCCATAGATGACGGTGGGATCTGTCTGCAGCTTCATGCCAAGACGCAGGCGGTTGACGAACACGGAGGCGATCTGCGCCCGCTCGTCTGGCTGACCCGTCTCTTTTTCGATGATGGAGGCCATGATCAGCGCCTCATAAGGGGTCTTGTAGGGCAGATTGGCCTGGCGCTTGTCCCAACTCTGCTGCAGGAAGGCTTTCATGTCCTGATTAGCGCGACGCAGAATAGAGATGTCACTGGCATGGGTGGTATAAGCGTAGGTTTCCGGCAGGAACCAGCCCTCCAGCTTGCCATTTTCGATGCCCAGCTCCTGGGCCAGGTCAGCTTCAGATTGCTCTACGGTCAGCCGTTCCAGATAAGGTGCACCGGAGAGCTGTTTCAACCAATCCTCAAAACGGGAACCCTCGACGAAGGTAAGGCTGAAGTGAAACTCCTTGCCGGAGGCGAACAAAGCGAGGGTCTCTTTGAGAGGGGCCCCTTCCTTGATCTCGTAGGTGCCAGATTTGATGGCAACCAGCTCGGGATGACCTCGCAGCCAAAGGCGTACCGCCCAGGGGCTGGTTTCCCCCTCCCCCAGCTCGGCGATCAGGCGCGCCGCGTGGGCGCCCTTCTCGACGGTAAAGAGGCGCGTCGGCCCCTTGTTGGGGAGCGTCTCCACCTGCTGCCATTTGTAATGTACATAGCCCCCGGCCACGGCGACTGTCAGTGCCGCGCCCGCGAGCAAGGTGTAAAGCCGATTAAACTTCAATGACCAAACGCTCCTGTAAACGGCGGATCAATACCGGGCTGGGATATTGGGTATCCCCAATGCCGTTCACCGGCACTATGCCCATCAGGGTATTGGTCAGCCATACCTCTTCGGCCTGCCACAGTGACTCCAGTGGAGCCTCCACGACACGCAGTTCAATACTCATCTGTTTTAGCATTCCCATCACATGCCGCCGCATGATGCCATCAATACCGCAGTGAGCAAGATCCGGTGTAAACACCGTCTTGCCTCGGCGCCAAAACAGATTGGCACTGACACCTTCTACCAGAAATCCACGACTGTTCAAGACTATACCTTCGACTCCCGAACGCGCTGCAAGTTCGTTTTTCAGCAACACCTGCTCCAGCCGGTTCAGGGTCTTGAGTCCTGCCAGCATGGGGGCATCACCGAGCCGTTGCTGGCAAACCAGCAGTGGAATGCCGTTTTGCTGCCAACCCTGATAGTGGCTCGGGTAATCGGCAAGGGAGACGATCCGGGTCGGCGTCTGGCAGCCGCTGCCGTCATAACCTCGACCACCGATGCCACGGGTCAGCATCACCTTGGCGACAGCTTGCGTCTGACCGGCGGCAAGCTGCACCACCTCGCGGGTCAGGATTGACCAGTCCACCTCGGCAAACCCGAGTCTGGCACTGGCCTGCTGCAGGCGAGCCAGATGAGCCGACCACCAGACAACCTGACCATGCTTGATCAGCATGGTGGTGAAATGACCATCCCCGTATGCCAGCCCACGATCCCTGGCGGACAAGAGGTCTGTCGATACTCCATTGATAAACAAAAGGATCCCTCCGATAAAAAAGGCCCGATACTGACGTATCGGGCCCATACTGTCCGCCCCAGGGCGAATTATACGCGTTTGAAGATCAGTGAGCCATTGGTGCCGCCAAAACCAAACGAGTTGGAGAGGGCGTACTCGAAGCTGCCTGGCTTGGCCACATGGGGCACCAGATCCAGATCGCACTCTTCATCCGGGTTATCCAGGTTGATGGTGGGCGGAGCCACCTGATCACGCAGCGCCAGCACAGTGATGATCGCCTCGATGGCGCCGGCAGCGCCCAGCAGGTGACCCGTCATGGATTTGGTGGAGCTGATCATCAGGGATGTGGCGTGCTCGCCAAACACTGATTTCATGCCGCGCAGCTCAGCCACATCACCCAGCGGGGTGGAAGTGCCGTGGGCATTGATGTAACCAATCTGCTCGGGCGCAATGCCGGCATCCTTGATGGCATTTTTCATGGCGCGGGCGCCACCGTTGCCATCAGCAGGGGGCGCAGTCATGTGGTAGGCGTCGCCACTCATGCCAAAACCGACCAGCTCGGCGTAGATCTTGGCGCCACGGGCCCTGGCGTGTTCGTACTCTTCCAGCACCAGCACACCGGCGCCATCACCCAGCACGAAACCATCGCGATCCTTGTCCCACGGACGGCTTGCCTTTTGCGGCTCGTCGTTGCGGGTAGAAAGCGCCTTGGCCGCTGCAAAACCGCCCATCCCCATCGGGGTGGAGGCTTTCTCGGTACCACCGGCTACCATCACATCCGCATCACCGTAGGCGATCATGCGGCCAGCCATGCCGATGGCATGAGTACCCGTGGTACAGGCAGTAGTCACGGCTATGTTGGGGCCTTGCAGGCCTTTCATGATGGAGAGATGACCGGACACCATATTGATGATGGTGGACGGTACGAAGAAGGGGCTCAGCTTGCGCGGGCCACCGTTAATCAGGCTGCTGTGGTTCTGTTCGATCAGACCCAGACCACCGATGCCGGAACCTATGGCCACACCAACCCGTTCTGCGTTCGCTTCGTTGATCACCAGACCCGAGTCTTCCAGTGCCTGGATCCCCGCCGCCACACCGTACTGGATGAAGGGATCCATCTTGCGGGCTTCTTTGCGGTTGATGCCGTACTGTTCGGGATCAAACTCTTTAACCTGGCCTGCGAAACGGGTCGCAAACTCGCTGGCATCAAAGTGTTCGATGGGAGAAATGCCGCTCTGCCCGTTGAGCAGGGCTTGCCAGCTGGATTCGGCAGTGTTGCCCACCGGGGAAAGCATCCCCAGGCCGGTCACCACGACTCTGCGTTTTGACACTGAGCTAGTCTCCGAGAGCTATTTTGAAAGGGGTCAATATAAAAGAAGCGGCCCTTGGGCCGCTTCTTTCAGAACAGGAACTTATTCCTGATTAGCGGTGATGTAATCGATAGCCGCTTGAACAGTGGTGATCTTCTCGGCTTCTTCATCAGGAATTTCGGTATCGAATTCTTCTTCCAGCGCCATTACCAGTTCAACGGTATCCAAAGAGTCAGCGCCCAGGTCGTCGACGAAGGAGGCAGCGTTTTTAACGTCTTCTTCTTTAACACCCAGTTGTTCGATGATGATTTTCTTTACGCGTTCTTCGATGTTGCTCATGACCTGAATTTTCCTTTAAAAATACGCTATTGCGTCTGGTTGGGGTAGTTTATTCAATTGACGTGAGTTTGCAAGTAGCTTGCCGCTGGTCAAACCACGAAATTCGCCAAACTTCGGCGTACTATCGCAAATTTGAACAGATCTCACGACAAATTGATTACACCATGTACATCCCGCCATTAACATGCAGGGTTTCGCCAGTGATATAGGCGGCGTCATCAGACGCCAAGAATACCACAGCTGCGGCAATTTCTTTTGGATCGCCCAAACGGGCAGCAGGCACCTGATTCATGATGCCGGCACGTTGATCGTCATTCAGGGCACGGGTCATGTCGGTCTCGATGAAACCGGGCGCAACCGCGTTCACTGTGATACCACGGGATGCCACTTCCCGTGCCAACGATTTGGTAAAGCCAACCAGACCCGCCTTGGCGGCGGCATAGTTGACCTGGCCCGCATTGCCCATGGTACCGACCACTGAGCCGATGCTAATGATCCGGCCATGACGCTTCTTCATCATGGCGCGTAATACTGGCTTGCTCAAACGATAGAGGGAAGTCAGGTTGGTGTCGATGATTTCATTCCACTCATCATCTTTCATGCGCATCAACAGGTTGTCGCGGGTGATGCCGGCATTGTTGATCAGAATGTCGATCTCGCCAAAGCGTGCCCTGATAGCCGCGAAGACAGTTTCGATGGATTCCTGACTGGTCACGTTCAGTGCCATGCCACAGCCCTGCTCACCCAGATAGGCGCTGATAGCCTCTGCGCCGCTCTCGCTGGTCGCAGTGCCAACGACTTTTGCGCCACGGGCCACAAATGTTTCGGCAATCGCCCGGCCGATACCACGACTGGCACCGGTCACCAACACAACCTTATCGGTAAAACTCATGATCTGCTCCTGTTTACTTGGACTGGGCCAATGCCAGCTCGAAAGAGGCGACATCGTTGGCGTGGATGCCTTCCACTCGCTTGTCGATGCGCTTGGCGAGCCCGGTCAATACCTTGCCCGGCCCCATCTCGATCTCCAGCACGACACCCTCATTGGCCATCCGCTCCACCGTCTCGGACCAACGGACCGGGCTGAACAGTTGACGCACCAAGGCCTGCTTGATGGCAGCCGGATCCTGTTCACAGGATACGTCGACATTATTGATGACTGCGATGGTTGGAACCTTGATCTCGATCCCGTCCAGCGCAGCTGCCAGTTTTTCTGCAGCAGGTTTCATCAGAGCGCAGTGAGAGGGTACAGAGACCGGCAGCGGCAGCGCGCGCTTGGCACCAGACTCTTTCATCAAGATATTGGCGCGCTCAACCGCTTCCTTGTGACCGGCGATCACCACCTGGCCCGGGGAGTTGAAGTTGACCGGGGAGACCACCTGACCTTGCGCTGCTTTTTCGCAGTTGGCGGCGATGGCCTCGTTATCCAGACCTATGATGGCAGCCATGGCGCCTGTGCCTTCCGGTACGGCTTCCTGCATGGCCAGACCACGCAGCTCAACCAGTTTGACCGCATCGCTAAAGGCCAAGGCACCGCTGCACACCAGGGCTGAATATTCCCCCAGACTGTGGCCGGCCATGATGGCGGGGATCGCCCCACCCTGCTGCTGCCACAGACGCCAGAGCGCGACGGAGGCGGTCAGTAGCGCTGGCTGGGTGCGCCACGTTTTGTTCAGATCTTCAACCGGACCATCCATGATCAGGGCAAACAGGTCATAACCCAGCACCTGGCTCGCCTCGGCGAAGGTTTCCTTGATCACGCCGTGCTGCTCGGCCAGCTCGGCCAGCATGCCGACAGTTTGGGAGCCTTGTCCCGGGAAGGAAATGGCAAATTGGGTCATCATTGATTCCTTTAAGGTAAGACGAAAACGAAATCGGTCGCGGGATGGCGCAGGGCCCCATCCCGCTGAAGATCAGAGGCGAACCAGCGCCGAGCCCCAGGTAAAACCACCGCCGAAGGCCTCCAGCAGCACCAGCTGACCCGGTTTGATCCGGCCGTCGCGCACCCCTTCATCGAAGGCGATGGGCACGGAGGCGGCAGAGGTGTTGCCGTGCTTGTCGAGGGTCAGCACCACCTTGTCGAGGCTCATGCCGAGCTTCTTGGCCGTCGCGCTGATGATGCGGAAGTTGGCCTGGTGTGGCACCAACCAGTCGAGCTCGCTCGGCTCGACACCGGCTGCGGCCAGGGTTTCAGTCACCAGCTCGCTCAGACGGGTGACCGCCACCTTGAACACATCATTGCCCTTCATATACATGTAGGCTTCGAGTTCGGCTCCCGGCATGCCACGACGAGGGTGTGGCAGCTTGAGCAGATCGCCATAACGGCCATCGGCATGGAGATGGGTCGACAGTATCCCAGGCGTCTCGCTGGCACCAATCACCACCGCGCCGGCACCATCCCCGAAAATGATGATGGTGCCGCGATCTTGCGGATCGCACATGCGGGACAGCACATCAGCACCGACGACCAGCACATGGCGGGCTGCGCCGGATTTGACGAACTGATCGGCGATGGAGAGTGCGTAGGTGAAACCTGCGCAGGCGGCCGCCACATCAAATGCGGGGATGCCAGGCACGCCGAGCAGCCCCTGCAGCTCGCAAGCGGCGGCCGGAAAGGCGTTCTCTGCGCTGGTGGTGGCCAGCACTATCATGTCGAGATCGGCTGCGGTCAGACCTGCAGCATCCAGGGCGCGCAGGGCGGCCTGGTGAGACAAGGTGGCGACGGTTTCGTCGGCACCGGCAATACGGCGTTCATGGATCCCGGTACGTTCCACGATCCACTCATCACTGGTTTCAACCATTTGCTCGAGATCGGCGTTGGTACGCACTGAACTCGGCAGATAACTGCCAGTACCCAGAATTTTGCTATGCATAGAGTTCTTATAGATCCCTGTCGGAAAAGACAGATTCAAGGCGATCTGCTATTTGCAATGGAAGTTGATGCTTGGCCTCTTGTGCGGCCAGCAGGATCGCATTACACAGAGCGCGCCGTTCGGCTCGCCCATGGCTTTTTACCACAATGCCGCGCAATCCTAACAGACTTGCGCCGTTATACTGGTCGGGGTTCAGGTAAGAAAAACGCCGTTTGAACATAAATCCGGCGATACGGCCAAGAAAACTGTGTTTCTTGCGGGGATATCCGGCCAACTGGGCCATCATCCGTACCACACCTTCCGCCGTTTTGAGGGCAACATTACCGACAAAACCGTCACAGACAATCACGTCGCACTCGCCACTAAAGATGCGATCCCCCTCGACGAAGCCGACGAAATTGAGCGCACTGCACTGACGCAGCAGCTCGGCGCTGTGACGCACCAGATCGTTGCCCTTGATCTCCTCCTCCCCGACGTTCAGCAAGGCGACCCGGGGAAAGGCAATGCCTTCCACCTTCTCGGCCACCACTGAGCCCATCACCGCAAATTGCAGCAGGGTGTCAGCATCGCAGCTGACATTGGCCCCCAGATCCAGCATCACGGTACGCTTGCCGCTCAAGGTCGGCAGTGCCTTGATGAGCGCGGGTCTGTCGACGCCGGGCAGGGACTTGAGCACGCACTTGGCCATGGCCATCAGGGCGCCGGTATTGCCAGCACTGACGCAGGCATCGGCCTCACCCGCTTTCACCAGATTGAGCACAACCCGCATGGAGGAATCTTTCAGGGTACGCAGCGCCACGATCGGCTTGTCGCCCATGCCAACCACTTGGGATGCATGTACGAAACGAACGCGAGGATGAGTCAGCAAGCCATGTTGCTGCAACAAGGAGGTAGTCTGGTGCTGATCACCGACCAGGATCAGTTTTAACTGGGGCAAAAGAGACAGTGCCTGCACGGCGGCAGGCACTGTTTCCGAGGGGCCAATATCTCCCCCCATTATGTCTAGCGCGACAGTTTGCGTAGACAAAGGCAATCCTTAAGCGATTACCTTTTTACCGCGGTAGAAACCATCGGCAGTCACGTGGTGACGACGATGAATTTCACCACTGGTCTGATCAACAGTCAGAGCTGCACTGGTCAGCGCATCGTGTGAACGACGCATGCCACGCTTGGCACGGGTTTTACGGTTCTGTTGTACGGCCATTGTAGGCTAACTCCTAGATTCACTTACGTTTAAGCTCTTCAAGAACTGCAAAGGGATTCGGCCGCTCATCAGCAGGTTCGATATCACCCCAAGTCATCTCCATGTTACCGCGCGGACAAGCATCCACCGGATGCATCGCCACCTGAGGCAACGAGAGGATGAGTTCATCCTCCAGGATTTGATGAAGATCTATCTCGCCGTTTTCGTCCAACTCAATGGGCTCATAAGCTTCCGGCAGTTCTTCCTCGTTTGTTTTTTCAAACAGCGGAGTGTAGATAAAATCAGCTTCACAAAGGTGTTCGAATGTATCTCCACAACGCTGGCAAACCAGGTCAACCTTGGCATGGGCAGTGCCTTTCATAACGGTCAACTTCTGGACATCTTTGCCAAAGTGCAGTGATACGTCGACATCACTCTGCAAGCCTGCGGTTGATGCCTCCAGCCTGGGCATCTGCGACTTTTCCACTATCCCGACATAGTCGAGCAGCTTCAAGGCATTACGGACTGGATCAACCTTAACGGGCAACTTCACCTTTTGCATAGGGCGCGAATATTATAGGTCCAACAACTGATAGTCAAAGGAAAAAGTCCTTACCGCCGATGATTTTAACCATACAAGTCCCTGAGATGCCGGGATTTGTTCTCATCGGTGGCTGATTATGCCATAAACCTGAGGATCCTACACAGGATCCTGCCTGTATTCGGCACATATCGCGTGTGCCTCGGCCTCACTGATCTGGTTTCTTGTTGCCAACTCAGGTGTGCGGACCGCCACATGGTCCAACCCCCTTCATCCGCCGCGGGTAATGCCTGTTGGCCACTGCTCATGTTTATCTGACGGTAGCGCTCGTCATGAGGGCCGATTCTTCCATCTCAATCCAACCTCCCTTGATGTAACAGTGAGAGGATGCCGGCTCACAGATACAAGGGAGGTCGCGCTTTCATGCGACAGCTCATGAGCGTCTTTCATTCAGGCCGCTCCTGTCGTTACCATCAGGATCTTATCTCCAGCCACTGATGAACCAGATTGAACCTTGCTGGGCCCGGGTGCCTTTATCACGCTCATCAAGGCACAATGAATAACTGGCGAAGGTGAAACAGCATTAACATGCACATATAAATGTGATGGGAAATAGTTTATATACAGCATTCTGATGACATGACATATCTGGCACCAGATAATGGTTGAAAACCTCCACCGCCAATTCAATACGCCAGCATTGCTGCGCGTGACCACCACCATCACTGGGTATCAATACCCTCCCCTATGATTTCAATGTAGGCGCTTGCACGGGACCCCTGGTTCATCAGCGTCAGGCTCACAAGGTCTCTGGGCGCCTCATCAGCTACGGCGGCGCCCATCACGTCCAGTGACCAGCATAACAGCCGCAAGAATATGTGATGGCTTCATCATATCTCCTGATAGGGTCAGATAGTAACTATCACCGCAATTCAGATCTGATGGATGAAGAGACTGGTGCCAGAAACGACGACCAAGCAAAAGAGGCGTTAAAACCTGATCTGAAAATGAACGAAATCTTTAATGTGGCCACCCTCGGTCAACACAGCTGACAAGCGCTTATATGCCACTGTGACGATAAAGGCAGGGAATAAACGAAGCATGATAAATATCATGAGTTTGCCGCTATATACTGTCCCTCATGAAAAATGGATAGGAGCTACCTACTATTTACCCGGATGACCGGTCAGTGAAAAGATAAAGGCGAGTTCTTGATAAACAACACCTGAATGGCGCCTCCGGCTTAAGCTTGGAGAATACACATCAAGACGCAAGCCTGAACAAAGACTGTCGTCAAGGAATGACCTGGCATGACTGCCACTTGCCCGCCGGATGTTGCAGCGCACACGCACAGGGCTGGGGTGGCATGGCTTCCATCAGCCGGCGAATGGCTCGAAAGCTGTCCAGCGCCGCTTCGGTAGCAATTGGATTGATGATCCAGCTCGGCAGGCTGTCGCCCGGGTTGGTGTAGGTTTCAAGACGCACCAGGGTGGTGCCATTGAGTTGCGGCAATGCCTCCCAGCGCCCTTCACTGGCTTGGATCCGCACTCGCCCCGGATGGGGCGGCAGTGCATCGGGCACAGCCCAGACCGTCAGTTGCAGGCTGCAATCGGCGTTGCGCAGCAGGCGAGAGTGTGTGATCAGCTCTCGCTCCTGCACAGGCCAGGGTGCTGACAAGCGGGTATACACCAAATCTTCATCGGGCGCTGGCTTTGCCAGCACACGCACCTCCAGGCTATGTGGCAGCCACTCCTGATGACGGCTAGTATCGCGCAGCACGGCCAGCAAGGCGGATGGGGGGGCCGCTACGTTCATTTCCAGGCGCAGGGCCACAAATGCCCCCGGTGGGTGAGCGCGGGTCCATAGCAAGATGCCGGCCTCCCCCGTCTGCAGTTGCCACCCTTGTCCCCATGCCGGTAAACAGAGCAGCCACAGCAACCATATTCCATGTTTTGTCATCTGATGCCCTCGCCTGATCCTGCTTATGCTTATAGCCGCTTTTCGACTGACAGGGAGCCCTGTCTGCTGGCGGGCCGACATGTCCCGGGAAGATGGTAGTTAGCCGGGCTTCCCCACGTGCTCGTGGTAGAGCCGCTTTATCTCGTCTCGCAGCCAGAGCACCTTGGTATTGTGGTTGTTGCGCTTGTGCCAGAGCAGGATAAAAGCGATGTCGAGCTGGCAATACAGCGTTTCCTCCAGCGGCAGTGGCAAGGAGATCAGGTTGTCGTGATGCAAGCTGGCATAGCTGGCGCAATAGGACGGCACGACCGCGATCAGCTCGTGAGCCGATTGGGCGGCAATGTGCAGCGCCTGTTCGAAGCTGGAGACCCGGATCGGTACCCGTCGGCTGAGTCCCTCATCATCAAGCAGGCTGTCGAGCGCCCAGGCATCGCTGGCCTCCCACACCACGCTCACATGGGGGTAGGCGAGAACATTATCCAAGCTCCACGTGCGGGCCAGCAGAGGGTGATCTTTGCGCAAGAACACCACGGGTCTGTCTTCGAACAACACCTCGTGATCGATGTAATAAGGCAGGCGGTTGACGCGGGCCAAGGAGCCAGGGTGCGTCTCGCGGGCACAGAAACCAAGATCGGCATCGCTATTGATGATGTCGCTGAGGGAGTGGTGATCCCAGTTCATCACCTTGATGGTCGACTTGCAGTACTTCTCGTAGATAACCATGGGCAAGCTGTTTAGAAAACTGGTGTAAAAGGGAGACTCCAACACCAGCCTGAAGGCAGCGCCTTCCGGAATCGCGTTGCCGCAGAGGGAGGCTATGTTGCCCGACAGCTGAAACCACTCCTTGAGCTCCTCTTCCAGGCTCAGCGACAGGTTGGTGGGTTCCAGCCCCCGCTGCGTGCGGATAAAGAGCGGGTCATCAAACCAGTCGCGCAGGCGAGCCAGCGCCTTGCTGACCGTCGGCGCCGTCACATTGAGCCGTTTGGCCGCCTTGGTCGCGCTGCGCTCTTGCAGCAACAGCCTGAATACCACCAACAAATTGAGATCGAGTTCGACCAGGGGGCGCATGATCAGATGTTCTCCACGGGCTGGGGATCGCAGGGCGCCTGGTCGACAGCAGGCCCCATGATGCGAAAGGCGAGGTAGAGTAGCACGGCAAGCAGGAGCGAATAAGCCAGTAACAAGAGGGGTGCCAGACCGAGCCAGCCCATCAGCCAGATATAGAGCGCCGAAGTGGCTATCTGAATGATGCACAGGGTTGCACTGCCCAGAGCAATATGGTGCTGGCAACTGGCGAGGGCCTCACCCATCGCGATGCCGAAGCTGGCGGAAAAACCGATGCAAACGAAGGCAAAGCCAAAACGGATCAGCCAGAGCGCCCACAGCTGCGATGAACCATCATGGGCCAGCGCCTCCTGCCGGGAAGCCAGTAGCAACAGCAGTGCCAACCCCAAGGCGCCGTGGGCCCAGGCCAGCACCCTCTCCTTGCCCCACCGGCGGATCAACACCGGATTGAGAAAGGAGGTGATCATGCTGATCACGGCCATCGCCATCATGATCTCGGCGTAGCCGGCGGTATCCAGCCCCATCTCCGTCATCAATATCATGGGCGAGGTACTGACATAGGTCAGGATGCAGGTCATGCCGGTACTGGTCAGGCCGCACATCCACAAATACTGCTTCGAACGCAGAAACCCGAGGCGATCGGCAGGATGGCCAGTGGCCTGCCTGCCCTCATCTGGGCGGGTCTCCCGCAGCCAGAGCAGAGTCACCAATCCCACCACGGCGCCGAGCAGGGCCATGGCCTGAAAGATGGCTGGCCAGTCGAAGCGGGCCAGAATGAGATAACCGAGCAGAGGCGCCAGCACGGGGATCACACAAATGATGCCGTTGATCATTGACAGGACAGCCGCCAGCCGGACCGGCGCCAGCACATCGCGCAGCACGGTAAAGGTCATGATATAGAGGGTGCCGGCCCCTATCCCCTGACCGATGCGGCCCAGTAGAAATACTGTGATCGAGTCGGCATTGCCGGCCGCCAGCGAGGCCAGCACGAAGATCAGGGCGCCCGCCAGGATCACCGGCTTGCGACCATATCGATCAGCCAGCAGTCCGCCGACCAACACGGTAGCAGCCATGCCAAACAGATAGGCTGAAAACGCGGTATGCAGCTGCGCCGCGCTGGCCGCTAGCGCGCCCCCGATTTGGGGGAGCGCGACCAGGTAGAGATCTATGCCCACCGGGTAGAGGGTGATCATCAAAAAACTGCAAACAAGGTAGGGACGCATGACAACTCCAGCACTAGCGGACTGTCACCCAAGGCATGACAGTCGGATAAGCCTGTCACTATAGGGAAGAGGCCGATGAAAGAGTCGATAACGGCACTTTCCAATATGGAAACCGAGAGGCGTCGTACTCCCTGCTCACTGCAAGCACGCGGACTCCATCCGGCGATACCGGCAGATCATGTCAAACACGAAAACCCCATCAGGTATTTGCCCGGCTCACGGCGCGGCGATACCATCGGCGCCTGACTGCATAGAACCAGGACATCACAATGCCAACACAGCTGCTCCTCGCCTCCACCTCCCGCTACCGCAAAGCCCTGCTGGAAAAACTCGGCCTTCCTTTTGAATGTGCGGCCCCCGAGGTAGATGAGTCTCCCCTGCCCGGCGAATCTGCCGAAGCGCTGGTGGCGCGGCTGGCCCATGCCAAAGCAAACGCCATTGCCGACCGATTTGATCAAGGACTGATCATTGGGTCCGATCAGGTGTGTGTCTGCGACGGTCAGATTCTGGGCAAACCGGGCACGGTGGAGAAGGCGGTGGCACAACTGATGGCTGCACAGGGCCGCAGCGTTACCTTTTATACCGGCCTGTGCGTGCTGGATGCCGCCAGCGGCCGGACTGAACAGCTGGTAGAACCTTTCACTGTGCACTTTCGCACGCTGGATGAAGCCGCCCTTCGCCGCTATGTAGAGGCTGAACTGCCCCTTGATTGCGCGGGCAGTTTCAAATGTGAAGGTATGGGGATAGTGCTGTTCAAGGGGCTGGAGGGGCGCGATCCTAACGCTCTGATCGGCCTGCCACTGATCGGTCTGATCGAGCTGCTGGAACGCCACGGCCTCACCCTCCCCTGATGGGAACGATATGCCCAGCAATGAAAAACGGGAGCCAAGGCTCCCGTTTTATCATCTTTTCATCAGACATGTGGCAAGGCGCTAGCCCAGCAACCGCTTGAGCTCATCCATGGTATCGACGACGGCAAGCGGATCATGTGCCTGCAACCGGCGCTTGTCATGCACGCCCCAGCTCACCCCGATCCGCGGCATGCCCAGCGCCTCTGCCATCGCCATGTCGTGAATGGAGTCGCCAATCATCACCGCCTGATGCGCCGCTAAGCCCAGCTCATCCAGAATTTGCGTCAGCATCAGGGGATCGGGTTTGGAGTTGGCCTCGTCTGCGCCACGGGTGGCAGCAAACAGCGGCCGCAGCCCGGTATCATCCAGCACCCGATCCAGGCCACGGCGAGACTTGCCGGTGGCCACCGCCAGCACAATCCCCTGCCCGTGCCAGTGATGCAGCAGCCCACTCGCCCCGGCAAACAACGGGCTGGGCGTGCCATCATGCACATAATGGTGACGATAGCGAGCGATCAGGGCGTTGGCCCGCTCGCCACCCGGCGCCAGCGCAAACAGCTGTGGAATGCCGACCTCCAGGCTGAGCCCTATGATCTGATGTGTCTCTATCGCAGTGGGCACCGGCTCGCCGCAATCGCGAGCCGCCCCCGCGACGCAGGCCACAATCCGCCCCACCGAGTCCATCAGGGTACCGTCCCAGTCGAAAATGGCGAGTCGGACCTCTTTCATCAGCGAGCCAGCTTGTTCAGGAAGTTGTCGAGTTCTGGTGCGAGCGGGGCTTCCACCTGCATCTCGCGACCATCGACCGGGTGGGTAAAGCTCAGCTTCCAGGCATGCAAAAACAACCGTTTCAGCCCTTGGCTACGCATTTTCTCGTCAAAGGCCGCTTCCCCATACTTGTCATCACAGGCGATCGGATGACCGGCATGCTGGGTATGCACCCGGATCTGGTGGGTACGACCCGTGATTGGGCTGCACTCGACCAAGGTCGCCTCGGCAAATTGACGGGCGATGCGGAAACGGGTTTCAGATGGCTTGCCATCACTGCTGACCCGCACCACCCGTTCACCGGATTGCAGATCATTCTTGCGCAGCGGCGCATTGACCACCTTGACGTGGGGCTGCCATTGGCCGCGCACCAGCGCCAGATACTGTTTGCGCATGGTCTTGACTCGCAACTGCTCATGCAGGCTGCGCAGGGCACTGCGCTTCTTGGCAACCAGTAACACGCCGGAGGTATCTCGATCTAGCCTGTGCACCAGCTCCAGGAAACGGGCATCCGGGCGCAGAGCGCGCAGCCCCTCAATGACACCGAAGCTCAGGCCGCTGCCACCGTGCACAGCCATGCCGGACGGTTTATTGAGCACTATCATGGCGTCGTCTTCAAACAGGATCTGGCTCTCCAGACGCTGAATGCTACCGAGGTTGGCTGAGGGCAGTTCGTTTTTCTCGGCAACCCGCACGGGGGGGACCCGCACCTCGTCGCCTGGGCAGAGTTTGTATTCCGGTTTGATGCGCTTTTTGTTAACGCGCACTTCCCCCTTTCGAAGGATGCGATAGATCAGGCTCTTGGGGACGCCCTTTAGCTGAGTCTTAAGAAAATTGTCGATGCGCTGCCCTTCATGCTCAGCTTCGATGGTGAGCAGCCGCACTTGTTGTTGTATCTGTGTCATGGCGCGGATTTTAACACCGCCGGCGGCCCTTGGCTGCATGCTTTGTTGAAAAATGGCACCTTGCTATAAAAGTGGTTTAAATGGGATAATAAACAAGGTTTTGTCATTGTGTTCAAGCCTTGTACTAAGTGGCCAAAATTTATGCCACCCAATCCCGAAACACCGTGTATACAAGAACATGACGGTTCCCGGGTGCGAGGTACAGCGCATGGAGAACACAAACAGAACCGATTATTTGTCTCCACACCGGCATCCTTAATTCATGCCTTCTCGAGAAGGCCGAACCAGAGCGCCCTTAGTTTGCGCCTCATGCATACCCCAACCGGGAGGTTGCCCAAGTATGCTGAAGACCCGAGGCCGGCGCCGGCAGGATCCTGTGGAGGAAATCAAAATGACAAAATAACGAGAACTCAATGAAAAGAATGCTAATCAACGCGACTCAGGAAGAAGAGTTGCGCGTAGCGCTTGTTGACGGACAACAGCTCTACGATTTGGATATTGAAAGTCCGGGACACGAGCAGAAAAAAGCGAACATCTACAAGGGTAAAATCACCCGTGTAGAACCCAGTCTCGAAGCTGCTTTTGTCGACTATGGCGCCGAGCGTCACGGTTTCCTGCCATTGAAGGAGATCGCCCGCAATTACTTCCCCTCCGGTTACTCCTATCAGGGTCGTCCCAACATCAAAGAAGTGGTCCGCGAAGGCCAGGAAGTGATCGTCCAGATCGATAAGGAAGAGCGTGGCACCAAGGGTGCAGCCCTCACTACCTTTATCAGCCTGGCCGGTAGCTACCTGGTGCTGATGCCGAACAACCCCCGTGCCGGTGGTATCTCCCGCCGCATCGAGGGTGATGAACGGACTGAACTGAAAGAAGCCCTGAACGGACTGACTGTGCCGGACGGCATGGGCCTCATCGTGCGTACCGCCGGTGTGGGCAAATCCCCGGAAGAGCTGGAATGGGATCTGAACGTTCTGCTTAACCACTGGGACTCCATCCACAAGGCGTCACAGGACCGTACCGCTCCCGTGCTTATCCACCAGGAAAGCAACGTGATCGTGCGCGCCATTCGTGACTACCTGCGTCGCGATGTCGGCGAGATCCTGATCGACGACCCTGTCATCTTTGAACGTGCCCGTGCTCACATCGAGCTGGTTCGTCCCGATTTCCTCAATCGCGTGAAGCTGTACAAGGGTGAAGTTGCCCTGTTCAACCACTTCCAGATTGAGAGCCAAATCGAGTCGGCCTTCCAGCGCGAAGTACGCCTGCCCTCCGGCGGCAGCATCGTCATCGACCCGACCGAAGCGCTGACCTCCATCGATATCAACTCCTCCCGCGCCACCAAGGGCGGCGATATCGAAGAGACGGCGCTGCAAACAAACCTGGAAGCGGCCGACGAAATTGCCCGTCAATTGCGTCTGCGTGACTTGGGTGGTCTGATCGTGATCGACTTCATCGACATGACGCCGGTTCGCCATCAGCGCGAAGTGGAAAACCGTCTGCGTGAAGCCGTACATCAGGACCGCGCCCGCATCCAGCTGGGCCGGATCTCCCGTTTCGGTCTGCTGGAGATGTCCCGCCAGCGTCTGCGTCCCTCCCTCAACGAGTCAAGCAGCCACATCTGCCCCCGTTGCCAGGGTCAGGGCGTCATCCGTGACAACGAATCACTGGCCTTGTCCATCCTGCGTCTCATCGAAGAAGAGGCCATGAAGGACAACACAGAGCAGGTTCATGCTCAGGTGCCGGTCGATGTTGCCGCCTATCTGCTCAACGAGAAGCGCGCCTCCATCGCCAGTCTGGAACAGCGTAATGAAGTACGTCTGTACATCATTCCGAACCAGCATCTGGAAACCCCGCACTATGAAGTGACCCGTATTCGTCAGAACGAGATCCCGGAAGCGGCCAGCTACGAGCTCAAAACCGAGATTGCCAAGCCGGTCTACCAGCCGAAGCAGGCTCAGGTGATCGAGCGCGAGCAACCGCTGCTGCAAGGCTTCGTCCAGGCTCCTCAACCGGCCGCCCCTGCTGCGCCTGCGCCCGTCGCAGCACAGCCACAGGTTGCCGCCGAAGCGGGTCTGTTTGGCAAACTGTTCAAGGCCATTTCGGGTCTGTTTGCTGGCGATGCCGCCCCGAGCGATGTCAAGGCGCCTGCCGAGAAACCGGCTGCGCCGCGGGAAGCGCGCAAGGATGAAGGTCACCGTCATCAGCGTGATGAAAACCGTGGCCGTGGTCAGCGTCCCCGTCGTGACGACAACCGCAATAACCGCAACACGGCAGAAACTGGCGAGAAGCGCGAAGGCGCGGCCAATCGCGAGGGTGGTGAAAACCGCAATCGTCGTCCGCGTAAAGAACGCGAACCGCGTCAAGAGCGTGAGCCCCGTCAGGAACGTGAAGCCCGCGGTGAAGTGCGCACAGAACAGCGCCTGGAACGTGAGCCCCGCGAACCTCGCCAGGAACGCGAACCGCGTGCCCCGCGTCCTGCTCGTGAGCCCCGCGCCCCGCGTGAGCCCCGTGCAGAGCTGGTCGTTGAAGCGGTCGACGCTGTTGAAACTGCCGTGGTCAGTGCCGAGCCTCAGCAGGAGAAAGAGCAGAAAGTCGCCGAACGCCGCGAGCGTCGTCAACTGCGCAAGCAGATCCGTGCCGATGTACCGGTCAGCAACCTTGCTACCCAGCCGACTGATGAGCCGGTTGCTACCGTGGCCAATACCGCTGACACAGTGGAACAGAGTGACGAACAGGCCGACAGCCAGCGTCGTTCCCGTCGTACGCCGCGCAGCCAGCGTATCGAAGGTCAGCGTCGCAAGCGCATCAACGAAGATGCCCGCAGTCAGCGCGATGATGACGAGCAGCAAGCAGACTCCACCATCCTGACCACAGCCGCGCAGGCTGATGCGGCTCAGGTGAAAGTGGAAGAGCCGGCAGTGCCCGTCATCACAATCCCGAGCGCCGAAGCCATTGCTGCCGCCGTACAAGCCTCTGCTGCACTGACCGAGCATGTGGTGGTGGAAGCCGTTGCCGAGGAAGCCCGTGAGCAAGCCGAGGCCGTGGTAATCGCCGCCCCTGTTGTGACCGACACCCGGCCTGAAGCGGCGCCGGTTGTCGCTGACGTGGTGGCCACGCCTGTGGTTGCCGAAGCGAGCGTCGTTGTCACGCCTGCTGACGACGTCGTTACCACAGTCGCACCTGTCATCGAGGTGGCTGCCGAGGTTGTTGCACCCGTTGTCGCGGAAGCTGCACCTGCAACTGAACCCGCGCCCCAGGTTGTTGAACCTGTTGTTGCCGAGCCAGTCGTAGCCGTGGTCGCCCAGGCAGAACCGGTAGCACCCGCTGCCGTTACTGCGCCCGTGGTCAACCAGGCTAAGAAAGGTGCCGGTCTGCTGGCGGGTGCCCGCAAGGCTTCTGCCCCGATGGCAACGCCGGCGGCGGCCCCTGCCGTGCCTGACCGTGCGCCTGTCGAGCAGGCACCGCTGGTGCGCAATGATGTGGCAAGCTCTGGCCGTCATGGTGGTAGCACGGCTGCTGTCAACGTGGCAACCAGCCCGGCTGGTCGTCCTTGATTGCCAACCAGCTAGCCTGATGGAAAAGAGCCACACACTGTGTGGCTCTTTTTTATCTTCAGTGTGGACTCTGGTGTCACTGAGTCACTGGCCCCTGCCTTTCCACATAGATTTTCTCTTTGCGCATCAAGCACTCTGTCACGCCAAAGCCACGCCTTCTCCTCGCAAGTCTGCCAATACGCGAAAATAGTCGACTCTGTACGGCTCAATAAGCTGCAACGCCTAGTGACGTACCCTGCCATGCCTAGCCAGCCAGTCTGCCCTGTTGCTTATGAGTCACCCTGTGTGTTTGTCAGGCGGATATCCATCAATTAATAGCGCCATGGCCTGGAGAGATATCCTGGTCGCCCCATTACCTCGACTTGCCCCAGGCGACAGCGCTCCCGCGCGCAGAGCCAAGCACAAACATCAGAGTGACAGGTTGCCGCGCTCCTGACCCCCAGGTTCACACCCTATGCCTTTCAGCGGATGGCAAGTCAGACAGCATGCCTGTATCCGATTGGACCCTATGATGCCTATAGACGATTGTTGAATAGGCAGGATTATCCATACTGGTCCATTTGTGTTGCTGTGTCTCTAACACATCTAGTTTGATGGCATATAAAGAGTCAAAAACATCAGAAACAAGTCATCGGCTCTCATCCCCTCCGTCTGACCAAACAAGTGCCTTGCACTCCCCCATTTAAATCTGCAGACATGAAAAAAGGGCCCGTAGGCCCTTCGTCAATGTCTGGGATATGCGCTGTTATCAGCCGCCAAACAGGCGGTGGCTGATAAGAAACAGGCCACCAGAGAGCAGCATGGTAAGCGGCAAGGTCAGCACCCAGGCCATCAATATGGTCTTGATGGTCTGGCTCTGCAGGCCTGACTTGTTCGCCACCATGGTCCCCGCTACCGCAGAGGAGAGGATATGGGTGGTGGAGACAGGCATACCGGTCAAACTGGCCACACCGATAGAAGCTGCAGCCGTGATCTGGGCGGCAATGCCCTGGCTGTAAGTCATGCCAGTGGAGCCAATCTTCTCGCCGACTGTGTAGACGATACGACGCCAACCCACCATGGTCCCGCAACCCAGCGCCAGTGCGATGGAGACGATCACCCAGGTCGGTGCATACTCGGCGGTCGCAGTCAGATCCTTGCGCCATTTAGCCAGATCGGTCAACTCCTTGGCCGGCAACGGCAGCTTGGACACCTTGCGGGCGGTGTCGTCAATACACAGCAGCAGGCGACGCACTTCCCGACGATTGGTCAGGTCCATCTCTTGATAGGTGCGCACAGCGCCAAGACGGGCATCCAGCGTTGCCATCGCCTGCAGCACGCCATCGGCGGAGCAGTGGGTCATCAGCTCTTCCTGAGCCGTTGCCGGCGCAGAGAAGTTGATAACACCAGAGAGCGCGGACTGGTTGCGCTGGTAGATCTCCATGATGCGCTGGTTGGCATCCTGAGTACGATCCAGCTCGTAGGAACGGCTGTTCATGTTCAGTGCGAAATAGGCCGGGGCCATGCAGATCAGCACCAGCATCACCAGACCAATGCCCTTCTGACCATCGTTGGAGCCGTGCACGAAGCTCACCCCCATGGCGGAAGCGACCAGAGTTAGACGGGCCCAGAACGGCGGATGCTTCTTGCCATCCACCAGCAGGCGCTCTTGCGGAGTCTTGTGGATTTTGCTGCCCAGCCAGACTCGCTTCATGGCAAACAACAACAGGGCTGCCACGATAAAACCAACGGTTGGGGAGATGATCAGGGAAAGCATAATGTCGATCGCTTTGGCGACGTTGATACCCTGAGTCAGCGGCTGATGGTTGAGCCAGGCATAGGCACCGCCCACCCCCAGAATGGAACCGATCAGTGTGTGAGAACTGGAGGCCGGAATGCCCAGGAACCAAGTCCCCAGATTCCAGACAATGGCGGAAAACAGCAGGGAGAACACCATGATTAAACCCTGGGTGGAATCCATGCCCAACAGCAAATCAATCGGCAGCAAGTGGACAATGGCATAGGCCACCCCCAGACCACCGAACATGACACCCAAAAAGTTGAAGATCCCCGATGAGACTACCGCCAGGTGAGCCGGCATCGCCTTGGTATAGATAACCGTTGCTACCGCATTGGCGGTATCGTGAAAACCGTTGATGAACTCATAGGCCAACACAAAAAAAACGGCCAATACCAAACCGATTGACCACCACAAACCCAAACCACTAAACATTTCAAACATAAAAACGAACCTGTTTATGAGTTGCGGCGGATTATGCCAGAAGGCTGGTTGTGCCATACCCGCTGTTGAAATATTTCAGTAAGAAAAAAAAAGAGCATTCTATCAAAAAATAACTTAAAGCCAGTCACCACAAGGCTTGTCTGCGATTAATTAAACAGATCCACGCTGACAAAAAAAGTCCCCAAATGGGGACAATTCATCACAATCTTGCACGGCGACACTGTGTTTAGCTCACCTTAACCGTCAGATTTCGACCGACAGAATCGCGACATCTGTACACCGGGCATGCGAAAGCAAGCCACTCCCCTACCCCTTTACACCCGTCCCATGCAGCCCTGTCGCCCCAATCCGTGCCAAACCCGAAAAAAAAGGGCGCCAATGGCACCCTTCGTTAACACCTTGCCACCGGTTCGGCTGTCGACCGGATCATGCAACACCGCTGGTCAATCCTGATTCATACGGCTGGCAACAGCACCCTGCTGGCTCTTGTACTTGGCATTTTCCCGCTTGTTATAGGGACGTGCCGCTACCCCGGAGAGCATCTCGAAGTTCAGGGCGCCTATCTTCATCTTGGGACGCAGCGCCAGCGGCAACTTGCCGCCGTTGTAGAACTCCAGCACGATGCGACCGGACCAACCCGGATCGATCCGGTGTGCGGTGACGTGCACCATCAACCCTAGACGGGCCAGGGAGGAGCGGCCATCCAGCCAACCGACGATGTCGGCCGGCAAAGTAACGGATTCATAAGTTACCGCCAACGCCAGTTGGCCCGGGTGCAGATAGAAGGCTTCCCCATCTGCAATGTGGATCTCGTCGCTCATCACCCGATCGATGGCATCAGCCATCTCGCCACTCGGGCCGCTCAAGTCGATATAGGGGGCAGTGTGATCGCGAAACACTCTAAACTCGTTGCCCAGCAGTACATCGACGCTGACGCCGCTGATCCGCTCAACACCGGGTCTTGGCTCAATGACGATCTTGCCTTCATCCAGATGGCGTTCAATATCGGTATCACAAAGACGCATTGGGCGACTCTCCTGACAAAATGTTCATTTAAAAAAGCCGGGCATCACCCGGCTTGTTTCATCTCAACCAATCAACATGTGGCGGATACGCGCCTTGAGCATGTCGATGGCGATGCGGTTCTTGCCACCACGGGGTACGATCACGTCCGCGTACTGCTTGGAAGGCTCGATAAACTGCAGGAACATGGGACGTACCGTCTTCTGATACTGCTTAAGCACGGAATCCATGGTACGACCACGCTCTTGCACATCACGCACCAGACGGCGCAGCAGGCAGATATCCAGCGGGGTATCCATGAAGATGGAGGCATCCATCAGATCACGTAAGCGACTGTCGGTCAGCAGCAGGATCCCTTCAAGAATGATCACCTTGCGTGGGGCAAAATGGCTTACTTCTGCCATCCGAGTATGCTCGGAATAGGAATATTGCGGGAGGTCTACCCCTTCCCCCTTGAGCAAAGAGCCAAGATGCTCAACCAGCAAGCTGTGGTCCATTGAGCTGGGATGGTCATAGTTGGTCTTGACCCGCTCTTCCATTGTCAGATGGGATTGATCCTTGTAGTAGCAATCTTCGGAGATGACACCGATTTCCCCCGCGCCCAGTTCGGCCACCAGCTCTTCATAAATGGTTTGGGCTATAAGGCTCTTGCCAGACGCGGATGCGCCAGCAATACCGATGATCACACACGAATGTTGAGTATCAGACATTGAAAATACCTAAAGAGAAGAGCAGTGGGGATTGTTTAAACCGATCCATTATATAAAAAAGGGTGAGCCATGCCCACCCTCAAATCCACCTCAACCACACGACAGCCGATTATTCATCCAGCGCCACCGTATAGAGGGGGGTCGCAATCGGTTTACCGCTGAAATAGAGTTCAGCCCCCACTCGCCGAGCCAGTTTCATATAGGCCTGAGCCAGGCTCCCTTCCGGTGCACCAAACACGGTCGGGCGCCCATCATCCATGTGCTGGCGGATATCAATGTGCAACGGCAGCTGACCAAGCAGTGCCACATGATACTGCTCAGCCATCTTCTGGCCGCCGCCGGTCCCAAACAGGGGCTCGTGATGACCGCAGGCACTGCAGAGGTGATAGCTCATGTTTTCTATGATGCCGAGCACGGGCACATTGACCTTGTTGAACATGGCGACTCCCTTGCGGGCATCCGCCAGCGCCACGTCCTGCGGCGTGGTCACGATCACCGCCGCCGAGGTCGGCACCTGCTGGGCCATGGTGAGCTGGATGTCACCCGTGCCTGGCGGCATGTCCACCACCAGATAATCCACCTCGCCCCAGCGAGTCTCGTGCAGGATCTGGGCCAGTGCCTTGCTCGCCATGGGGCCACGCCAGATGGTGGCGTCCTGCTCATCCACCAGATAGCCGATGCTGTTGCTCTTGAGGCCGCAGGCCATCACGGGCTCCATCAGCTTGCCGTCACGGCTGTTGGGGCGCTCCTTGAGCGTCCCCATCATGGTCGGAATGGAGGGTCCATAGATATCCGCATCCAGAATGGCGACTCGCGCCCCCTCCTTTTGCAACGCCAGCGCCAGGTTGACGGCCGTGGTGGACTTGCCCACCCCGCCCTTGCCGGAGGCGACCACCAGGATGTTGCGGATCCCCTGCACCGCTGCCAGCCCTTGCGCCCGCGGCAAGCTGGCCACCTCGATGTCACACACCCAGTCGATGCGAGTAGCGCCGGTGGCTCCGCGCAGCCGGACATCGAAGTCCTGCTTGATCTGCTCAAACAGGGAACGCCCGGCAAAGGGCAACACCAGCGCAATGGTCAGGCTTTTCCCCTGCAGCGCTGCGCTGCGCACAAACCCGGCCGCAACCAGATCCTGGCCCCACCCTGTCGGTTTAAATTCGGCCAGGATCTGTTTTACTGAATCAATCACCATTAACTCCTCATTATCTTGTCATTATCTTGAGGTGAACGGTTACCACACACAAATCAGTGGCTTGCCTGCTTGCCAACCAGCGCGAGCACCAGGGCGGACAGCGCCACAACCCTAGGCAGGCTACCCCCAATTCGGGTAACATGCACGGCACTGTATCATCCCAACAAGCACATCAAGAACGACTATATGGCAACTGATCCTCGTACAATGCTGGTAACCTGCGCCCTCCCTTATGCCAATGGCTCCATCCATCTTGGCCACATGCTGGAACACATCCAGGCCGATATCTGGGTTCGTTATCAGCGAATGCGCGGTCATCAGGTGCACTTCATCTGTGCCGATGATGCCCATGGCACCCCGATCATGCTCAAAGCGCAACAGATGGGGATCACCCCGGAAGAGATGATTGCGGCCGTCTCCAAAGAGCACCAGACCGACTTCGCCGGGTTCAACATCAGCTTTGACAACTATCACTCCACCCACAGCGACGAGAACCGCGAGCTGGCGGAGCTGATTTACGGTCGTCTGAAAGCCGGTGGCTTTATCAAGGGTCGCACCATCACCCAGCTGTTCGATCCGGAAAAATCCATGTTCCTGCCGGACCGCTTCGTCAAGGGCACCTGCCCCAAGTGCAAGTCTCCGGAGCAATACGGCGACAACTGTGACAGCTGCGGCGCTACCTACAGCCCGACCGAGCTTATCGATCCGAAATCCGCCGTCTCAGGCGCCACGCCAGTCATGAAAGACTCAGAGCACTTCTTCTTCGACCTGCCGCAGTTTGAAACCTGGCTGGCCGGCTGGGTGCGCGGTTCTGGCGCCATTCAGGAAGAGATGGCCAACAAGATGCAGGAGTGGTTCGAGAGCGGCCTGCAGCAGTGGGACATCACCCGCGACGCCCCCTACTTCGGTTTCGAGATCCCGGGTGCTCCGGGTAAGTTCTTCTACGTCTGGCTGGATGCCCCCATCGGCTACATGGCGTCGTTCAAGAACCTCTGTAACAAGCGCGGCGACATCGACTTTGACAGCTACTGGAACAAAGACTCCAGCGCCGAGCTCTACCACTTCATCGGTAAAGACATCGCCTACTTCCACTGCCTGTTCTGGCCAGCCATGCTGGAAGGTGCCAACTTCCGCAAGCCGACCAAGGTCAACGTGCACGGCTATGTGACCGTCAACGGCGCCAAGATGTCCAAATCCAAGGGCACCTTCATCAAGGCATCCACTTATCTGAACCACCTGGATCCGGAGTGCCTGCGTTACTACTACGCCGCCAAGCTCAACAGCCGCATCGACGATCTGGACTTGAACCTGGATGACTTCGTGGCGCGGGTCAACGCCGACGTGGTCAACAAGCTGGTCAACCTCGCCTCCCGCAACGCCGGCTTCATCGCCAAGCGTTTCGACGGCAAACTGGCCGACACCTGTGCCGAGCCCGAGCTCTACGCCGAGTTCGCCAATGCCAGCGCCTCCATCAGCGAGGCCTATGAATCGCGCGAGTTCAGCCGTGCCATCCGCGAGATCATGGCGCTGGCCGACAAGGCTAACCGCTATGTGGATGAGAAGGCGCCCTGGGTACTGGCCAAGCAAGAAGGGGCAGACGCCGAGCTGCAAGCGGTCTGCTCAGTCGGTATCAACCTGTTCCGTGTGCTGATGGCCTACCTCAAGCCGGTCATGCCGCTGTTGGCCGAACGTGCCGAAGCCTTCCTGGGTGAAACCCTCACTTGGGATGGTGTGGCACTGCCACTGACCAACCATCAGCTGACTCCGTTCAAGGCACTCTTCTCCCGCATCGAGCCCGCCAAGATTGAAGCCATGATCGAGGCCTCCAAGGAGGACCTTGCCAAGGAGCAAGCCCCCAAGATCACCGGCCCGCTGGCAGACGACCCCATCAGCGAGACCATCTCTTTTGATGATTTCGCCAAGCTTGACCTGCGGGTCGCACTGATCAAGAAGGCCGAAGCGGTACCGGAGGCCGACAAGCTGCTCAAGCTGCAACTGGATCTGGGCGGTGAAACCCGTCAGGTATTTGCCGGCATCAAATCTGCCTACAACACGGAAGATCTGGAAGGCAAGCTGACCGTGATGGTGGCCAACCTGGCGCCACGCAAGATGCGCTTTGGCATGTCCGAAGGCATGGTGCTGGCCGCAGGCCCGGGCGGCAAGGAGCTCTGGATCCTGGAGCCGCAGGAAGGCGCTCAGCCAGGCATGCGCGTCAAATAAGCACGCTTGCTCACCCCATGAGAAGAGAGGCCATTTGGCCTAATGCCAGTCAGTTAAGCCTGACTGGCATTGTTTTTATTTGTTTT
>NZ_CAWNYS010000229.1:0-2350 GCF_963878295.1 Aeromonas sp. HMWF014
CACCAGCGAGACCAGCAAGCCGCTGGCGGGCGGCAAAGGGTTCCCGACCCCCATCGGCACCGTATTTGCCACCAACATCACCCCCGACAAGAGCCACGGTATCGGCAACTACAGCCTGTCGGAGTTCATCAAGGTGATGCGCGAAGGGGTGGCCCGCGACGGGCATCGGCTCTACCCGGCCATGCCCTACACCGCCTACGCCAAGATGAGCGATAAAGACCTCGAAGATCTCTATCACCATCTGATGAAGGAGCTGCAGCCGCTGGCCATCGCCAACAAGGAGAGCGACATCCCCTGGCCGCTCAATATGCGCTGGCCGCTGATGGGCTGGAACTGGATCTATCACGATGACAGCCGCTTCACCCCGGTGGCGGGCAAGAGCGAGCAGTGGAATCGCGGCGCCTATCTGGTGCAGGGTGCCGGTCACTGCGGCAGTTGCCACACCCCGCGCGGGCTCGGCATGCAGGAGAAAGCGCTGACCGAGGCAGATCCCCTCTATCTGAGCGGCGCCACCCTGGATGGCTGGTATGCCCCCGACATTCGCGGCAGCCGTTACAGCCAGCAGGCGCTGATCGACCTGCTGAAAACCGGTCGCAGCCAGCATCAGGCGGTCGCAGGTCCCATGGCAGAAGTGATCACTCACAGCAGCCAGTACTTCAGCGACGCCGATCTGGCCAGCATCGCCACCTATCTCACCGACCTGAAAGATGAGCCGGTGGCGGAGCAAGGGGCCCGTGCCTATGCCAGTGCCAGCGGCAAGGCGGACTACGCCATGTATTGCTCCACTTGCCATGGTGTCAACGGTCAGGGCAATGACCACGTCATTCCGTCGTTGGTGGGCAACCAGACAGTGCTGGCCGACGATCCCGCCAGCCTGCTCAACGTGCTGCTGTACGGCGCAGAGACGCCCATTACGCAGGGTCATATCGGCTACCACATGCCGGGTTATAGCTGGACTCTCAACGACGAACAGGTGGCCGGGCTGGTCAACACCCTGCGCGCCTCCTGGGGCAATGATGGGGTAGCCATCAAGCCGGCCACCGTCAAGGCCCAGCGCGCGCTGCACGAATAAGCCAGCGCCGTGTCACCACTGCCATAAAAAACGGGCCTCCACTGGAGGCCCGTTTGCTGTGTGCGAGCGGGGCATCAACCCTTTCGTGGTTTTGACCCAGGCAGGGGCGCCGCTGGCTGGCGGTAATCAGCATAGGGGAAGACATTGCGAAAACGCTGGGCCACCGGCTCGGGGATGGAGCGGGAGAAGACCAGCTTGACGCCGTCGCCATCGCGCTGACCCAGAATGCGGCCCCGCACCGTCTCATGGCGCAGTATCTGTTTGGCATGCTCAATGAATGCGGGAGATACCTTGCCCCGCTTGACCACCACCTTGCCAGGCTGCAACCGGATCTCGAACAGGGCGCCCCGTCCCAGCTTCATTAACCACCAGATCAGGGCAACCGCTACCAACAACGATAACCAGGCCATCTATTTTCCTCCTAACGACTCGATATCCCCGCGCGGGTCAGGCCATCTTGTGCCCTCCAGACCGCGCCATGGTTGCCAGTATAAGCCGCCATTGACCCCGATTATTTGGCGGGGATCACAGCCGCCGCGTTATGTGAGCACCATCCAAGCGCTGCTCAGCAATCTTTGCCCCAGGCCACCAGCGTCTCGCGATAGAGCGCCAGCAGCGCCTCATCCCGCACCGCTACCCCGACCTGCTGGGCACGATAGTCGGCCCAGCCGTCGTGGGGGTGGGACCTGCCATCGAATTTTTGCAGGGTATGACCGATGGCGGGCCCCTCGTTGATGACCCGCACCGGCCCTTCCCGCAGGGTAAAGAGGGTAGGATCTATCACGTAGGCGATGGCGGAAGGATCGTGCACGTGGCAGCCATCCAGACCGATGCGCTCCGAATAGAAGCGCAGGTAGAAGCGGCTCACCTCCCACAGGAAACGACCCGGCTCGCCCGCGTCATCGCGCAGCGCATCCAGATAGGCGCTGCTGAAGAAGCTCTGCTGGGTCACGTCCAGCCCGATGATCACCACAGGCCAATCGGCGGTAAACACCCGGTCGGCAGCATCGGGATCATCGTGAATATTGGCCTCGGCATAGGGGGTCACGTTGCCACGATGGCCGTTGACGCCAAAGGCCCCCCCCATCACCACCACCTGCTTTACCAGGGTGGTGATCTCAGGCGCCTCCTGCAGTGCCAGCGCCAGATTGGTGAGCGGCCCTATGGTGACCAGAGTGATCTCGCCAGGCGCGGCCGTCACCGCCTCCACGATATATTGCCAGGCAGGTCTGGGATCCGCCGTGATGGTCACCTCCCCGGCCTCCACGTCCCCCAGCC
>NZ_CAWNYS010000230.1:0-1245 GCF_963878295.1 Aeromonas sp. HMWF014
GAATGGCGCCTCGCAACGTACGTACCAGTTGCTCGTGCAGCGGCAGATCGCTGGGTTGCTGAGTGGCAAACAGGGTTGGCAGGGCAGACATGGCTATTTCCAAGCAGACAATTGGTCTGCCCATACTGGCAAAATTGGTCGGCGTGGCAAGGCCATTATGCCGCTACATTGAGGCTCAAGGTTCGGGATCAACAGATATTGGCAATGAAAGGAGTCTGCATGTCGGAATACAGCGCCACCATCAGCTGGCAGTGCGGGGTTAGCGAGCCCTTCGTCGATCAGCGCTACAGTCGGGCCCACTGGTGGGAGTTTGATGGCGGCGTCAGGGTGCCGGCTTCCTCCTCCCCGCATGTGGTGCCCTTGCCCTACTCGGTGGCCGAGCACGTCGACCCGGAGGAGGCCTTTGTTGCAGCACTATCGAGCTGCCATATGCTCACCTTCCTCTGGCTGGTGGCCAGGGCGGGTTATCGGGTGGAGAGCTACCGGGACGAGGCGGTGGGCATCATGGAGGCGAACGAGAGGGGTCGCCAGGCCATCACCAGGGTCACATTGCAGCCGCTGGTGCAGTTTGCCGGTGACCGGCAGCCCACTTTGGCCGAGCTGGAACAACTGCACTGTCAAGCCCATGAGGAGTGCTTTATCGCCAACTCCGTCAAAACCATCGTCACCACCCGGATCCGGGTCTAGTCACAAGGAGGGGTATCATGAGTCAGGTATTGAGCTGCGGGCTGGTCAGCGCGGCAGAGGTCAGCGTCTTCTACGAGGCTCAGTTGGTCTATCGGTGGCGCCAGGACGGCTTTGCCGTCGCCACCGGCAACGAGACGGGATCGCTGCAAACGGGAGGGATTGCCTGTGGCAGCTGACATCTATCTGAACGAGTTCGGCCAGCCGGTTGGTGCCCCGCTGCCCGACTGGCGGGGGGCAGCATTTCCTCCCCATCACCTCCTGAGTGGCTGGGGCTGCCAGTTGGCGCCGCTGGATCCCGAGCGTCACGGCCCGGGCCTCTGGCAGGCGTTCTGCAGCGACAGCGGGGCTATGTGGACCTACCTCACCAGCGGGCCTTTTGCCGATGAGGCGGCCATGGGGAGCTGGCTACAGCAGTGCGCCGCCAAGGCGGACCCCCAGTTCTACACCATCATGGATGCCAAGAGCGGTCAGGCGCTCGGGCTCGCCAGCTACCTGCGCATCGATCCCCTGGCTGGCAGCATGGAAGTGGGCTGGCTGCACTTCTCGCCAGCCCACTTC
>NZ_CAWNYS010000231.1:0-3830 GCF_963878295.1 Aeromonas sp. HMWF014
GCTGGCTGGCGGCGGTGGCGGGGGCAGAATATGTCGCTCCCTACGTGAATCGGCTGGATGCTCAGGGCGGCGATGGCATCGCCACCGTGCAGGAGCTGCAACAGTTGCTTGAGCTGCACGCACCGAACAGCAAGGTGTTGGCGGCGTCATTCCGCACTCCCCGTCAGGCGCTTGACTGCCTGCTGTCCGGTTGCCAATCCATCACCCTGCCGCTCGATGTGGCCGAACAGTTGCTGACTGTACCTGCGGTGGATGCGGCATTGGCGAAGTTTGATCAGGATTGGCAGCGGGCTTTTGCCTGAGGTGAGAGGTCTGATTGAGGGAACATAGAGGTGGTGCGGCTGGCAGACTAAGCTATAGAGGACAGCCCGGTTTGACGGGCTGATGTCGATGGCTTACCGGAGGTGCCTCATGAGCGACCATCCCCTGCTGCCCCATGGTGAAGATCTGCGCCGCGCTGTGCGCTGGCTCAGCGAGCACCGTCAACACGACGTCCGGGCCATCGAAGAGGCCTGTATCCGCTTTGACCTGTCACCGCTGGATGAGGAGTTTCTAATTCTGCATTGTGTCGAGCGGTCCCGAGAGGAGGGGACCAACTAGACGAAGTGGGCGAGGCTGATGCCAAACTCCTTGGGATCGACCGTGCTTTCTATGCACTCCTGTACTCCGGATTTCGCCAGATCCAGCCACTGTACATCGAGATAGTGGCGTTGGGTGGCGTGATAGATCACCTTGACCACCGGCTTGAGCGGCTGCTGCTCGTTGCGCTGCATCACGATAGCCAACCGCTGGTTGGAGAGCTGTACCAGCGTCCCCACCGGATAAACCCCCATGCACTTGATGAACTTGGTCACCAGCCCCCGATCGAAATGGTGGTCGGCCCCCTTGAGCAGGATCCGGAATGCCTGGGTCGGCTGCATCCCCTGTTTGTAGACCCGATCTGCCGTCACGGCGTCGTAGACATCGACGATGCCGCTCATGCGGGTATGAAGAGAGAGCTGATCTCCCTTGAGGTGGCTGGGATAACCCGTGCCATCGAGCCGCTCGTGGTGATTGGCAGCGACTTCCAGCATGGTGGCGGTGATGCCGGGGGTTTGGCTGAGGATGTCGTAACTGTGTACTACATGCTGGCGCATGATGGTGAACTCTTCATCGGTCAGCTTGCCCGGTTTGTTGAGCACTTCATCCGGGGTCATGATTTTGCCCACATCGTGCAGCAGGCCCCCCAGGGTCAGCTCTTTGAGCACACTGCGTTCCAACCCCAGATAGCGGCCGAAGTTGGCGAGCAAAATGGCCACGTTCATGGAGTGCTCCATCAGGTAGGCATCCTTGGCACGAATGCGGGCCAGACAGAGCATGGCATCGCCGTGGGTGAACATGGTGTCCACCATCTCTTCGGCTACTTCGGCCAGCGGGGTGATGTCGATGGGTTCACCCGCCTTGAGCTGGCGGATGAACTTGCCTTGCAGTTCGCGGGCTTCCTGGTAGAGACGGCGGATCTTGAGTTCGCGGCCCTCGCCGTTGGCACTGCCTGCCGTGCGTTGGGATGACGCTGACAAGGTAGCAGGGTCGGGGGAGATGATCTGCTCTATGCCAGCCAGCTTGCTGCGGGCGAGATCCACGCGCACCGTTAGCACACCGCGCCGGACCAGGTCATCGATCTGCTGACGGGTGGTCACCAGCCCCATCTGGGCGATCTCCATGCCACCTGTCTGGCTGATGATGGCGATCACGTACATGCCGGCTTGCAGCTGGTTGACGGGAATGACTGGATGAGGAGTGTGCGACTTCATTCGGCTTCCTGACTTTATTATTATGCGTAACATTAGGCCCTCTGCAGGCAGTCTAACACCCGCGCCGGGCTTCGTCATGACGACATGGTCTGCATCACTACCGCTTAGTGCTGGAGTTGTTGCCCTCGGCCTATATAATGACGCCCCTTTATTGATGGACTCTGAGGTTGTGCATGCGGCTCGATAAATTTCTTTGCGATTGTTCCGATTTGACCCGGTCCCTGGCGGGCAAACTGATCCGGCAGGGAGAGGTCACGGTGGACGGCATAGTGGTCAAACAACCCGCTTTCCACATCAACGAGCAGAGCCAGGTCGAATTCGACGGCGTCATGCTGACGCTGGATCAGCGCAATCGCTACTTCATGCTGCACAAACCGGAAGGGTACGTCTGCTCCAACGAGGATCCGGATCATCCAACCGTCTTCTTCCTGATGGACGAGCCCGCCATGGGCAAGTTGCACGTGGTTGGCCGACTCGATCTTGACACCACGGGTCTGGTGCTGGTGACCGACGATGGCAAATGGTCCCACCGCATCACCTCGCCGCGCCATGAGTGTGCCAAGACCTACCATGTCTGGCTGGCCGACCCGGTGCATCAGGATGCCATCTCCCTGTTTGCCGATGGTGTCTTCCTGCGCAACGAATCCGAGAAGACCCGTCCCGCCCAGCTGGAGATCCTGGGGGAGTGCGAGGCACGCCTCACCATCCATGAAGGCAAGTATCATCAGGTGAAGCGGATGTTTGCCTCCATCGGCAACAAGGTAGTGGGGTTGCATCGGGAGCGGATCGGCGCACTGACGTTGGATGACGCGCTGGCACCGGGCGAATACCGCGAGCTGACGGCCGAGGAAATCGCCCAGTTCTAGTCACCCGACTCGGCAACGAAAGTCCGGTGATGCCGCGACGGGGCTAATCGACGCTGCAGCTCACCTCTGGTCGAGGGTGCGAATAGCGAAGTGCATGCGGCTTGTGGTGTTAACCCCGGCGCTGACGTTAAGCCACGTTAGCCCGCCCCCAGCACCATGGTCGTACCCAGTGTGGCCAGCAGGGCGCCCGCCCAGGCCGTGAGGGAGGGGCGCTGGCCCGAGTGCCACCACAGCAGGGGTAGCAGAATGACAGGCGTAGTGGAGGAGAGGATCGCCACCATGCCGACGTCTCCCTGACGCAAGGCGACCAGGATGAGCGTCATCCCCATGGCCATCGCCAGGAAGCCGTTGATACCAATCATCCCCAGTACCTGACGGTTAATGGGGTTGTGCGGCAGTGACAGCGGTACCCGCAGCGCCCGCAAGGTGCAGTGGGCCAACAGGGCGCTGCCCATGCGGATGCCGGAAGCGCTCACTGCATCCACGCTGCCACTCATCATCACGGGCTTGGCGATGATGGCGCCCAGACTCTGGCAGAAGGCGGCCGTCAGACCCAGACCTATGCCGATGGCGAGATGCCCGCGCACCTGTTCCCACTCGTTGTGCTCATTGCCGCCACGCCGGCCGAACAAAATGGCGAGCATGACGCCGGCAAACACCAACAAGGCCCCCACCAGTCGCCAGCCACCGAGCTGCTCGCCAAACAACCAGAGGCCGAGCAGGGCGGAGAAGAGAGCATGGCAGGAGAACAGCAAGCCGCTGCGCCTGGGGCCCAACCGGTTCATGCAGGCAAACAGGGCGGTATCGCCAACGAAGATGCCGATAAGGCCCGACAGTGCCAGCAGGGGCAGGGCACTCTCGGTGAGAGATTGCCAGCCGCCGGTGGCGAGGCTGACGGAGCCCAGCATCAGGCTGACTAGAAACATGCGCCAGCGACTGTAGGCAAAAGCTCCCAGGTGACGGGCCGGTTTGACGGAGATCAGGGCCGCCACTGCCCACAAACTGGCCGCTGCCAGCGCCAGCCACTCATACCCCATAACAACTCCTGAAAATGTAGCCAGATGAAAGACGCATCAGGCCGTTACCGGCGACAGCCACTCGCACCTCATAAAAAACTACGGAAAAAAATAGCCCGCAAGACTCCATCTCTTGAGCAAGCCCGATACAATAC
>NZ_CAWNYS010000232.1:0-2522 GCF_963878295.1 Aeromonas sp. HMWF014
AAAGAGCGGCCCCTCACAGGGCTAAAACACCCGCTTCACATCCTTGGGCTGATGGGCTTTGGGCTACTCGTAGAGTAACCACCCATCCAATACCAAGCTCACCAAACAACGCCCAGCTGGCCGCGGCCTTGCCGAGCGCAGTCGCGGCGATCAGCTCGCAGCATTGCATCGTGAGAAGAGTCCATTCGGCGGGATCGGCAAGCGGAGAGTCCATGCCATAGGTAACGAGGGCAAGACGACAATGGAAGAGGGGATGGCGACGTCACACCATGGGTTCACCGATAGGCTAGCGTACACGCCCTCCCCTGGGATTTGGCATGATAGAGCGCCTGATCGGCCTGTTCGGTCAAGCTCTGCCATGTGCAATCCAGCGAGGGAACCAGATAGCTAAAACCTATGCTAACCGTAATGAAATCAGTAACTCGGGAAGCCGGATGAGGGATCTTTAATTCATGGAGCCCCTCGTGAATCCGCTCCGCCAACCGCTCGGCCTCTCCGGGTTGTGGGCCGCACAGCAGGATCACGAACTCCTCCCCGCCATAGCGGGCCACCAGGTTGGTGCGCCGCCGCTCCGCCTCCTGCAGCAAACTGGCCACCTGTTGCAAACATTGATCCCCTTTGGCATGGCCGAAGTGATCGTTGTAGGACTTGAAGTCGTCCACATCGATCATCAGCACCGCCAGCAGGCCCTGGTGACGACGGGCCCACTCCCACTCACGCTGCATGGTGAGATCCCAGTGACGACGATTGGCTATGCCGGTCAGGGGATCCTCCAGCGACAGCAGCGACAGTCGCTTGTTGGCCTCCTCCAGCGCCCGGTTGGTCTCCGCCAATTGCATGGTGCGCTCGCTGACCCTCAGCTCCAGCTCCCGATTGAAGCGCTCCAGTGCGGCCTGGGTGCGCTGGCGGATCAACAACTGGGAGAGCATGGCCGCATACTGCTTGAAGATCTCGCTCTGGTACGCCTTGAGCGGCCGCCGCCACAACAGGTTGTCGGCTGCGATCCAGCCGATGGGAGTGGCACCGTCCCACAGTGAAACCATGGCATTCCAGCCACGCCCCACCTCCTGCTTCTCGTAGTAGAGCGGCGCATCTTCCAGCACCAGCACATAGTCCTTGCGGCGCAGGGCCTCCTGCACCGCGGGATGCTCAGGAATCGAGCTGATGAAGTGGCGCTCGTCAATGAGTTCACCCGCTTCGTTGGTGCCCCAGGTGCCGTGCATGGTCTTGAACTCGGCATCGACCAGGAAGATGGCGATGCGGTCGAACTGCAGATCCTGACGGGCCAGCGCCACCGCATCGTGCAGCAGTTGATGTTCGCTGTCGCAACGGGAAAGTTTGACCCCCACCTGATGCAACGCCTGCAACATGCTGAGGAAAGAGTCTTGCAGCGCCTGGCTGCGGATGAGATCGGCCTGGGTGTGCCTGCGTTGATCCCGCTCCTGATCGATCTGGTTGGCGAGCAAGCGGCTCTCCAGCTCGGCGGCCAGATAGTGCATCAGCAGTTGGATGCTCTGCTGCTGGCGTCGGGAGAGGCGATCGAGACGACGGCGGGTCTCCAGATAGACCACCGCCTTCAACCCCTTCTGGCGTTTGAGCGGGAAGCAGGCACGCAGGCGCGGAATTTCGGGTTCGACCGTCTCCCAGACATCGGTCGTCGGGGCTATCTGCTCCACCACCAGCTGGCCCTTGTCGAAGGCCTGTTCGATGAAAATGACGGGGAGTTTGAGGGGGGCAGCAATGTCTGCATTCAGGCAGACCAGCCCCTGATCGAGCTGAAAACTGTAAAGTTGGGACTCGGGAGCCCGCAACCAAAGGTAAATTTGTTCGGCTTCTGTCTTTTCCCTGACCGTTGCCAGCGTCACTTCACAGAGGTGTTCAAAACTGGTGAAGTGCTCTGGATCCCATTCCTGCATACCTGCCATCCTTGGTTGTATCCAAGCGAGTATATCGGCAAACTTTGCCATTAATTGACCAGGCAGTCAAAAGCGCGATCCAGAGCCCAATTTTTATAACAGATTCAATGCCTGCATCGCACTGCGGATGCGTTCACGGGTCGCCTCGGACAGCGGCATAACCGGCAGGCGGCACTCCTCACTGCAGAAACCGAGCAGGGAAACCGCATATTTGGCACCGGCCGGGCTCGGCTCGGCAAACATCGCCTGATGGAGCGGTATGAGCTGGTCTTGCAGTTCACGCGCGGCTTGCCACTTGCCAGCCAGCGTCAGGTTCTGCACCTCTGCCACCAGCTTGGGAGCCACGTTGGCAGTTACCGAGATACAACCCTGGCCACCGCCTATGTTGTAGGCCACGGCGGTGGCATCTTCACCGGAGAGCCAGGCAAACGGCGTTTTGATCAGCTGGCGCTCGGTCCAGGGGCGGGCCAGGTCGCCGGTGGCATCCTTCACGCCAGCGATACGCGGCAGTTCGGCCAAGCGAGCCAGGGTAGCCGGTTGCACATCGACGATGGCGCGCGGCGGAATGTTGTAAACGATGATGGGCTTGGTCGTCGCGTCGTGTAC
>NZ_CAWNYS010000233.1:0-6676 GCF_963878295.1 Aeromonas sp. HMWF014
AGGCGATGGTGATGATGGAGAGCAGCCCCAGCCCTTCCGTCAGCGCCAGCATGCGCACCTTGAACTCCACGTGGTACTGCATCTGGTTGACGAAGTCGTCGATGGCCGCCACAAACTGCTCCGTGTTGTCGGTGTAGCGTCTGGGGGTGGCATTCTCGATGTGCTCGCGCATCACCTGCCATTGCAGCAACACCTCGCCATAGGTACGGCGCAGGGAGGCGGGGGTGATCCAGCGCTGGGTCTCTTGCAACTCGGCGGCATGCAGCGTCTGCTCAAATTGATCGAGCCGTCCCAGCACAGGTTGGCCCTGCTCTATCTCGTAGGCCATCCGGTAGGCCTGCATCCGCAGCGAACCCGACAGGTTGATCGCCTTGGCATCGGGCACCGAGTAGAACAGGGTTACCATGGCCACCAAGGCGATCAGGCTCGCCATGAACAGGATGAGTACCATGGAGCGTCCGATGGCGCTGCTGACCGAATGCACTTTGAACCACTTTCCCATCCCGATCGTCTTCCTTCGCATCAGACAATAACCCCACAAAGTAGCATGGGAGTGTACTCCAACTTGTGCTAGCATCGAAAAACTAGATGAACTCCGAGCTGTTTTGCCTAAGTCCTTGCGATAGGGGAAAACCGCCGTCAGCCGATGTTCGAGCTGTAAGGGTCAGGAAAGAAATGCCCTGGCCTCCCGTATTTGGAAAGGTGTTTATGTTGCCACTGCAAGATGGTTTTTCCCGTCGCTTTTACTATTTGCGCCTGTCGGTCACCGATGTGTGCAATTTTCGTTGTACCTACTGTTTGCCCGATGGCTATCGTCCCCCGGAAGGGAGCAAAGAGGGGCGCAATGCGTTTCTCTCTTTGGACGAGATCCGCCGCATTGTCTCAGGCTTCGCCGCCATGGGCACCCGCAAGGTGCGCCTGACCGGGGGTGAGCCTTCCCTGCGCCGGGATTTTACCGCCATCATAGAGACGGTGGCCAATACCCCAGGCATAGAGAAGGTGGCCATGACCACCAATGGCTACCGTTTGAAAGAGCGTGCCCAGGCGTGGTTCGATGCGGGTCTCACCGCCCTCAATGTCAGTGTCGACAGTCTCGACCCGCGCCAGTTTCACCAGATCACCGGTGAGAACAAGCTGGTAGAGGTGATGGAGGGGATCGCAGCGGCGCTGGCGGCCGGTTTCAAATCGGTGAAGATCAATGCGGTGCTGCTCAAGGGGCTCAACGACCACCAGCTGGATGCCTTTCTCGGCTGGATCAAACACAAGCCGATTGAGCTGCGCTTTATCGAGCTGATGCAGACCGGCGAGATGGATACCCTGTTTCGCGACCACCATGTGAGCGGCGAGCAGATCAAGCGGCGCCTGCTGGAGAGCGGCTGGGCGCAGCAGTTGCGGGGCAAGGATGATGGCCCGGCGCAGGTCTTCATGCACCCCGACTCGCAGGGTAGGGTTGGGCTCATCATGCCCTACAGCAAGGATTTCTGTGCCGGTTGCAACCGGCTGCGGGTCTCCTCCGCAGGCAAGCTGCATCTCTGCCTGTTCGGTGACAACGGGGTTGCGCTGCGAGACTTGCTGGCGGCAGACAACCAGCAGGATGCGCTGCAACAACGCATTCGTGCCGCGCTGGCGGGCAAGAGTGCCACCCACCGCCTCCATGAGGGGAATGCTGGCATGACCCCTCATCTCGCCTCTATCGGCGGATAACCACAAAAAATCGCCAACGATTAAATAGCAATCCTCACATGGAGGTATTTTAACCGATACCTCCATTTTTATTGCGCTGCAAGGCTTTGATCTGGCGCAAGTCTCCCCCCTGTTTATCTCCCTAGTGGTATATCCCTGACCGTGTCAGGACCGCAATATACCCCCACTTTTATAATTGGTATCACAAATGCCAATCATGGACTCGCACTGCACCCTTCCTCACCATAACAGGAGTCAATATGCCGGATGAGATCGATCTTGCCCGCCGTGGCCTGTTTCGGGGACGACTGAGAACCGCCGAACCGCCGGTGCAGTTGCCCTGGTCAGTCAACTGGTCGGCATTTGTCGCTGACTGCACCCGTTGTGGTGACTGCCTGGCCGCCTGCCCTGAGCAGATCCTGGTGATTGGCGAGGGTGGTTTTCCGGTGGTCGATTTCCAGCGTGGCGAGTGCACCTTCTGCACCGAGTGTGTCTCGGCCTGCAAGGTGCCGCTATTTCGCCCGACCAGCGAGTCTCCCTGGCACTACAAGGCCCATATCGAGGCCAACTGTCTGGCCAATGGTCAGGTGTTCTGCCAGCGCTGTCAGGACAGCTGCGAGCCCAATGCCATTCGCTTTATTCCGCTGCTGGGGCGCGTGCCCACCCCGACGGTCGAGCCGGATCGCTGTAACGGCTGCGGCGCCTGCGTGCGGGACTGTCCGGTTGGCAGTATCAAGGTCGATGGGCGAGTTGCCACATCTGATTGTGCGGGCCAGCCCACCCTCAAGCAGGAGTCAGAATGAGTCAGGAATCGTGTGACACAGGAGCCACAATGAACCAAGAGTTCCATGTATCGAGCCTGGTGGTGCTGACCCAGCCCCCCTTGCGCCATCAGCTCGCCGACCAGATTGGTGCCCTTGAAGGGGCCGAGATCCACGCCGTCAGTGAGACCGGCAAGCTGGTGGTGACCCTGGAAGGGCCCAGCCAGCGACCCATCATGGCAGCCATAGATGCGATCAATGCCATGCCGGGTGTGTTGTCCGCCGCCCTGATTTACCACCAGTTCGATGAGTTTGATGTTGAATGCAAAGAATAAAGCGCCATGAAGCTGAGCCAGCGGGACTCCGTATGATGGCAGCCATAGATGCGATCAATGCCATGCCGGGCGTGTTGTCCGCCTACCACCAGTTCGATGAGCTTGATGTCGAATGCAAAGAATAAAGCGCCATGAGGCTGAGCCAGAGCGGCTCGTCACAATGGCTGTCATTGATGTGATTAAGCAATGCGAGGAAATGTCATGAAGCTGAATCGACGCGACTTTATGAAGGCCAATGCGGTGGCTGCTGCCGCTGCCGTGGCCGGTGTCAGTGCCCCAGCGCTGGCGGCCAACCTGATCACCAGCACCGACAAGACCGCCATCACCTGGGACAAGGCTCCGTGCCGCTTCTGCGGTACCGGCTGTTCCGTGCTGGTGGGCTCCCAGAATGGGCGCGTCGTGGCGACCCAGGGCGATCCCGATGCGCCGGTCAACCGTGGCCTGAACTGCATCAAGGGCTACTTCCTGTCCAAGATCATGTATGGCCAGGACAGGCTGACCCAGCCCATGCTGCGGATGAAGAACGGCCAGTTCGACAAGGATGGCGACTTTGCTCCCATCAGCTGGGATCAGGCATTCGACATCATGGCCGAGAAGTTCAAGGCGACCCTGAAAGAGAAGGGGCCGACCGCCGTCGGCATGTTTGGCTCTGGCCAGTGGACTGTGTGGGAAGGCTATGCCGCGGCCAAGCTGATGAAGGCGGGTTTGCGGACCAACAATCTGGATCCCAATGCCCGTCACTGCATGGCCTCGGCCGTGGTTGGTTTCATGCGCACCTTCGGTATGGATGAGCCGATGGGCTGCTACGACGACATAGAGCAGGCCGATACCTTCGTGCTGTGGGGCTCCAACATGGCCGAGATGCACCCCATCCTCTGGTCGCGGATGTCTGATCGCCGCCTCTCCAACCCGGATGTGCAGGTGCATGTGCTCTCCACCTTCGAGCACCGCAGCTTCGAGCTGGCGGACAACGGCATGGTGTTCACCCCGCAGACCGATCTGGCGATCCTCAACTATGTCGCCAACTACATCATCCAGAACGACAAGGTGAACTGGGACTTCGTCAACAAGCACACAGTGTTCAAGAAGGGGGTCACCGACATCGGTTACGGCCTGCGCCCGACTGATCCGCTGCAGCAGAAAGCGAAGAACCCGGACAGCGGTGATGCCACTCCGATGACCTTCGAGGCGTTTGCCAAGTTCGTGGCAGACTACGATGTGGAGTCGGTCTCCAAGCTCTCCGGCGTCTCCAAAGAGAAGCTGGAGAAACTGGCCAAGATCTATGCTGACCCGAGCAAGAAGGTGGTCTCCTACTGGACCATGGGCTTCAACCAGCATACCCGCGGTGTCTGGGCCAACAACCTCTGCTACAACATCCACCTGCTCACCGGCAAGATCTCCGAGCCGGGTAATGGTCCCTTCTCCCTGACCGGTCAGCCCTCCGCCTGCGGTACCGCGCGCGAAGTGGGCACCTTTGCCCACCGTCTGCCAGCCGACATGGTGGTGACCGATCCCAAGCATCGTGCCATTGCCGAGAAGATCTGGAAACTGCCGGAAGGCACCATTCCCGACAAGGTGGGTTTCCACGCCGTGCTGCAAGATCGCATGCTCAAAGACGGCAAGCTCAATGCCTACTGGGTGATGTGCAACAACAACATGCAGGCCGGTCCCAACATGAATGCAGATCGCTTGCCTGGCTACCGCGATCCGCGCAACTTCATCGTGGTCTCCGACCCATACCCGACCGTCACCGCCCAGGCCGCTGACCTGATCCTGCCCACCGCCATGTGGGTGGAGAAAGAGGGGGCTTACGGCAACGCCGAGCGCCGCACCCAGTTCTGGCACCAGCAGGTGAAGGCGCCGGAAGGGGCCAAGTCCGATTTGTGGCAATTGATGGAGTTTTCCAAGCGCTTCAAGGTGGAAGAGGTATGGCCAAGCGAGCTCATCGCCAAGATGCCGGAAGTAAAGGGCAAGACCCTGTTTGATGTGCTTTATGCCAACGGTCAGGTCGATCAGTTCCCGAAAGAGCAGAGCAAGGGCGTGCTCAACGACGAAGCGGATCACTTCGGCTTCTACGTCCAGAAGGGGCTGTTCGAGGAGTACGCTACCTTCGGTCGCGGCCATGGTCACGATTTGGCGCCGTTCGATCAGTATCACGAAGCGCGCGGTCTGCGCTGGCCGGTCGTCGATGGCAAGGAGACCCTGTGGCGCTATCGTGAAGGGTTCGACCCTTATGTCAAAGCGGGCGAGGGGGTGCGCTTCTATGGCAAGCCCGATGGCAAGGCGGTCATCTTCGCTCTGCCGTTTGAGCCCGCCGCCGAGTCACCGGATCAAGAGTTCGATTTGTGGCTCTCCACCGGTCGGGTGCTGGAGCACTGGCACACGGGCACCATGACCCGTCGGGTGCCCGAGCTCTATCGCGCCTTCCCGGATGCGGTGCTGTTCATGCACCCGGACGATGCCAAGGCCCGTGGCGTGCGTCGTGGCGAAGAGGTGCTTGTCTCCTCCCGCCGTGGCGAGGTGAAGACCCGAGTCGAGACCCGCGGCCGTAACCGTCCGCCCAAGGGGCTGGTGTTCATGCCCTTCTTTGACGCCAGCCAGCTGGTTAACAAGCTGACCCTGGACGCCACCGATCCGCTCTCCAAAGAGACGGATTACAAGAAGTGCGCCGTCAAGGTCGTCAAGGCATAAGGCGGGGGAGCGAGAGATGAGTCGTAGTCGTCGCCAGTTTCTGGCCGACATGGCTAAAGGGGCCTGCGGTGTGGGCCTGCTTGGTCTGGGGCTCGGTGGGGTGGCTCGCCAGCAGGCACAAGCGCTGCCTGCCCAGGCGCTGCGTCCCCCCGCCGCGCTCGACGAGGCTGAGTTTCTCAGCGCCTGCGTGCGCTGTGGGCTCTGCGCCCAGGCCTGCCCCTACGACACCCTCAAGCTTGCCCGGCTGTTTGATCCGGTGACCACCGGCACACCTTACTTCAAGGCGCGCGCCGTGCCGTGCGAGATGTGTGACGACATCCCTTGTGTGGTGGCTTGCCCGAGCGGGGCGCTGGATCAGCAGATGACTGATATCGATCAGGTGCGGATGGGGGTGGCAGTGCTCATCGATCACGAGACCTGCCTCAACTATCTGGGCCTGCGCTGCGATGTCTGTTATCGGGTCTGCCCCTTGATTGACAAGGCGATCACCCTTGATTTGCAGCATAACCAGCGCACCGGCAAGCACGCCATGTTTCTGCCCACGGTACACAGCGATGCCTGCACCGGCTGCGGCAAGTGCGAGCACGCCTGCGTGCTGGAGGAGTCTGCCATCAAGGTGGTGCCCCGCCAGCTCGCCAAAGGTGAACTGGGTCATCACTACCGGCTCGGCTGGGAAGAAAAGGCCAAGGCGGGCAAGTCGCTGATCGGTGAGCGGCTCACTCTGCCCACCCGCAAGCCGGAGGGGTTATGAGTCGTTATCCGGGAGCCGAGGCGCGGGCGAAGCTTGGCTGGTGGCGGTCACATCGCTTCCTGCTGTTGCGTCGGTTGAGTCAGTTGAGCGTGCTCGGGCTGTTCCTGCTGGGGCCGCTGGCGGGGATCTGGATCCTCAAAGGCAACCTCTCCAGCTCGCTGTTGCTGGAGACGGTGCCGCTGACCGATCCCCTGACGCTGTTGCAGTCGGTGGCGGCGGGCCACTGGCCCATCACCACCCTCTGGCTGGGGGCTACAGTGGTGCTGGCCGGTTACTGGCTGGTCGGGGGGCGGGTCTTCTGCTCCTGGGTCTGCCCGGTCAACCTCATCACGGATGCCGCCGCTTGGGCCAGGGCCCGGCTTGGTCTCAAGGGCAACGGTCAGTTCAACCGCAATACGCGCTACTGGCTGCTGGCCATGGTGCTGGTGGCTCCGGTCATGGCGGGCGTGCTGGTG
>NZ_CAWNYS010000234.1:0-2405 GCF_963878295.1 Aeromonas sp. HMWF014
GTATGAGATCCTGCTCCAGCAGCCAGCAGAGCCTCTCGAGCAAACCAGGGCTGACGCCGGAGACCCCTTGCGCCAGGGAACATAGCCGGGTCGCCAGCACGGCGCGACCGGCATCGAGGTCAAGATCCTCACCCAGCCCACAACCGTGGAAGCGGGTCAGGTGCAGCGGCAGCTCAGGCACCAGCTCGGCAGGCACGGGCCGGGTCACCGAATCCCCGTAGCCTGTGGTCACCCCATAGATGACCCCCTCCTCGGCCAGCAATCTATCGAGAAAATCGGCCCCCCGCTGGATACGCTCCATAAAGGCGGGATCCCCGTTCAATGCCGGGCGGACACGACGCTCTGCCAGCGCCACCACATCTTCGATGGTCAACGGCTCGGCGCCAAAGGTGACGCACTTCATCTCACTCTTGTTCATCGGTCAGCTGCCAGAAATCAAAGAAGTTGAACCAGTCCAGCGGGGCGCGCAGGCAGTGATGCTGCAGACGATCGGCATAGGCCTGCACCCGGGACGCAAGTATCTGCTGTCGCCCATGGCGCGGCAGACTGAGGCTGTCGGCAAAGGGCTCGAAATGCACCCGAAAGCGCCCCTGCTCCTTGAGGCCGAACATCAGGTAAACCGGGCAACCCAGCACGCTAGCCAGGGCAAAGGGACCGAGGGGAAAGGGGGCCGGCGCGCCGAGAAAGTCGGCCCAGACCACCCGCTTCTCCCGGGTCACAGAGGTGCGATCGCCGACGATCACCACCCACTCCCCCTGATCCAGCTTCTCCTTGAGCAGGATGGCGGTATCAGCTCCCATCTCCTGCACCTGGATGAGATTGAGCCACGAATCCGGGTTGATCTGCTTGAGCAGGGCGTTGAAGCGGGCCGCGTGACGGGTGAAAACCAGCGCATTGATGCGCACCTCCCCCTTGCGGCTGCCAAGGGCCCGGCACAGCTCGAGATCGCCAAGATGAGAGCCCAGCAGCAGCAAGCCCTTGCCGCTGTTGATAGCGGCCTCGTAGTGATCCTTCCCCACCAGCTCGACCTGATCCTCGGCTATGTCGCCACGCCAGCCGGCCAGCTTGTCGAGCGCCGCCTCGCCAAAGCGCAGAAAGTGGCGAAAGCTCGATCTCGGCTCGGCGGGCAGTGCCACACCCTGCGCGCGAGCGAAGCTCTCGAGCCGGGCCAGATAGGCTTGGGATGCCTGACGCTGGGTGCGGCCGGTCAGCCAGAAGTAGCCGATGACGGGGTAGAGCAGCAGAGAAAAGCCCCGTCGCCCCAGCAGGCGATAGCTGGCCAGCATGATCTGCATACCGAGCAGGGAGCCGCGCTCCGGCGTGCGCGACCAGTGGGTACGGCGTTCACGCCACAGCCGGGTCGCCCATGACCAGAGGCGACATGGCCCACTCGCCAGGCGCAGCAGCAGATCCCACAGCAGGCGGCACACCAGCCGGGTGTGCATCCATGAAATATCGCGGTTGTCGCGCCAGAGCTGGAAATGGGAGCTGCCATCGGCGGGATAGATGACCCGGGTCGGCACGAAACGCACCGCCACCCCGGCCCAGTGCAGGCGCACCATCACCTCGGTGTCGAAATCCATCCGCCTGCCGAGCGCCACCCGTTCGAGCAGCGCGCAGCTGGCTGCCAGCGGATAGACCCGAAAGCCACACATGCTGTCCTTGATGGCAAACGACAGCGTCTCGATCCAAACCCAGACATGAGTGATGTAGCGGCCATAGAGGCGCCCCTTGGGCACGGAATCGTCGTAGACAGGCCGCCCCGAGATAAGTGCCTCCGGGCATTTGCCCGCCTCGGCCAGCAGGGCCGGAATGTCTGCCAGATCGTGCTGGCCATCGGCATCCACCTGCAGGGCGTGGCTGAAACCGAGGCCATAGGCGTGGCGCAGCCCCGTCATCACGGCGCCGCCTTTGCCCTGGTTGTGCGAATGACGCAGCAGGGTAACCAAGGGGTGGCGTGCGGCCAGCGCATCCAGTGCGGCGGCGACGACAGGTTCGCTGCCATCGTCGATAAGCAGGCAGGGCAGCTCATATTCGGCCAGCCGATCCAGCACGGCGGACAGGGGGCCGGCGTGGTTGTAACAGGGGATCAGGATGCAGGTCGTCATGGGATGAAGCGCACCCGTCCGCTGCTCGCCAGCTCATCCCCCAGCGCGTAGCTGAAAACGAGTTGATCCTTTTGTGGCTGCCACTGCAGGCTCAGGCTGCACTCTGCCCCCGGCCGCAGCGGACGCTGGAACTTGAGCTGATCCAGCCCGTGAAACGGTAACTCCAGGTTGAGTCGGCTGGCGGCATAGTGCATGACCCAGTGGATCTGGGTAACTCCTGGCAGCAGGGGCGCGCCGGGAAAGTGGCCCGCAAACCAGGTCAGGTCCGGCTCAAGCCGCAGGAGCAGGCGCACGCCA
>NZ_CAWNYS010000235.1:0-10033 GCF_963878295.1 Aeromonas sp. HMWF014
GCAGCTGAATGGGAGACGGGGTGTCGTAGCCTTGCTCGGCAACGGCACGCAACAAGGGTTCGGCCAGACCGAGGGAAGAAAAACTCATAATTACCTGCTAGGGATAGTGGCGCCGGGGATTTGTGGTGGGGCTCCTCTGCTGAGCCGATGCCATCTCACAAGATCTGGGCCTATTGAGAAAACAACGATTTCCCCGGGGAGCAGAGCAAAGGGGAAAGAATAGAGGCGCAGTCTAACGGAGTTGCTCGGGATAAACGAGAAAAATGTGATGCTCCTCCCAGCACGAACAGAAAAGCCCCTCACTCCCCTGCGAATAATCCTGTTGATAACAGACGCACATACCACACTATTAACTGATAACACAATAACCACCCTCGCACGCATGGGGGGCAGAGGCACGGAATAGAAGAACAGAGTAACGAGGTTTAGCTATGACCACGCGATATTGTCCCCTCGGCAATTCCCGCAGCAGATGGCAGGCAAGGATCGGCATGCTGCTTCTGCTGCTAAGCCCTGCGCTGCAAGCCAGTCAGACCATGACCGTGGCCTGGAGCCACTGGCCTCCTTTTAGCCACATCGACAAACGGGGCGAGCTGGATGGACTGGACATCACGCTGACCCGCCAGATCCTGCAACAAGCAGGTGTTACCCCCAAGTTTCGCGAGCTTCCCTGGGCACGGGCGGTGCATCTGGTGGAACACGATCAGCTGGACGTGGCGATGGCGGCATTGCCGCTGCCGGCTCGTCAGAAGTATGCCCGCTTCTCAGCGCCCTATCGCCAGAGCGCCTATGTACTACTGAGTCATAATCCCATCCCCGGTCAACAGGATCGCTGGGAGAAGCTCGATACCCTGCCGACCCTCTGTCACGAGAAAGGGCTCAAGATTGGCAAGCTGCGCGGAACTCGCCCCATCCATCAAATGGATGAGTGCCCCGCCCTCAAGGTGGCCACCGAGTACAATACCGATGATCGGCTGATCGATCTGCTGCTGGCCCATCGGCTCGATGGCATCATCATGGAGTGGCAATATGCCGGTTATCGGCTCTCCCAAATGGGTGCCAAAGGGGTGATCCGCTGTCAGTTACTGCTGCACCACCAACCGGTCAGTCTGATGTTTGCCAAGGAGAGTATCAGCGATGAGCAGCTGACCCGGGTCAATCAGGCCATCACTGCCCTGCCTAAAACCCATGGCCAGTTTTCGCCCCCCACCTGCCGCCTAGATGCTGATCCCCAAGCGGCCGATCTGCTGACCCGGCACCAACCATAGCCCTGCAACTGCCAACAGGCACTGCACAGACATGACAAAGGCGACCCAAGGTCGCCTTTGTCATTCGTGACCGCTCATCAGCCGATGATGCGACAGGGTGCTATACCGATCAACGCAGTTGCGGGGTATGGGTCAACACACCCTGATTCTGGGCGCGGTGGCGCAGCAGGTGATCCATCAACACCAGCGCCAGCATGGCTTCGGCGATGGGGACAGCACGGATGCCGACACAAGGATCGTGTCGTCCCTTGGTGATCATCTCGATGGCCTCGCCTTCGGTATTGATGCTCTTGCCCGGCACAGTGATGCTGGAGGTGGGCTTTAAGCCTAAGCTCACCACGATATCCTGACCGGATGAGATGCCGCCCAGAATGCCGCCCGCATGGTTGCTGGCAAAGCCGGCCGGGGTCATCTCGTCACGGTGCTCCGAGCCTTTTTGCTCTACCACTGCGAAGCCGTCGCCAATCTCCACCCCTTTCACCGCATTGATGCCCATCATGGCGTGGGCGATGTCGGCATCGAGGCGATCGAAGACCGGCTCGCCGAGGCCCACCGGCACATTGCGCGCAATGACCTGCACTTTGGCACCAATGCTGTTGCCCTCTTTTTTCAGATCGCGCATGTACTGATCGAGCGCTTCCAGCTTGCCCGCATCGGGGAAGAAGAAGGGATTCTGCTCAATCTGCGCCGCGTCGAATGCCTCGGCCTTGATGGGGCCGAGCTGGGAGAGGAAACCGGTGAGCTCGATGCCATGCATCTGCTTGAGGTACTTCTTGGCGATGGCGCCCGCCGCCACCCGCATGGCGGTCTCACGGGCGGAGGAGCGACCACCGCCCCGATAATCCCGCTGACCATATTTCTGGTGGTAGGTGTAATCGGCATGGCCCGGGCGGAACACATCCTTGATGTCGGAGTAGTCCTTGGAGCGCTGATCGGTATTCTCGATGAGCAGGCCGATGGAGGTCCCCGTGGTCCTGCCCTCGAACACCCCGGAGAGGATCTTCACCTCATCCGGTTCACGGCGTGGGGTCGTGTAACGGGAGGTGCCGGGCTTGCGCCGATCCAGATCTCCCTGCAGATCCGCTTCGCTTATCTCGAGCCCGGGCGGGCAGCCATCAACGACGGCGCCCAGCGCCAAGCCGTGGCTCTCGCCAAAGGTGGTGACCCGAAAGAGTTGGCCAAAACTGTTCCCTGCCATGGGTGCTCCTTGCTGCTTAGCTCTTGTAAATCGCGAAATGGTCCTGGTATTGCTCCAGCTCGGCCTTGGTCATCACGAACACGCCGTGACCACCGTTCTCGAACTCGACCCAGGTAAAAGGCACTTCCGGGAACTGGGCTTCCAGGTGGATCATACTGTTGCCCACCTCGACCACCAGCACGCCGTCATCCTTGAGAAAGTCAGCGGCATTGGCCAACAGGCGCTTGGTGAGCTTGAGACCATCGGAGCCGGAAGCCAGCGCGAGTTCGGGCTCGTGGCGGAATTCATCCGGCAAATCCGACATGTCTTCGGAGTCCACATAGGGCGGGTTGGAGACGATGAGATCGTACTTGTCACCCGCCGGCAGATCACGCATCAGATCGGAGCGGATCGGAATGACCTGCTGCTCCAGACCGTGATCGGTGATGTTGCGCTCAGCCACGTTCAGCGCATCCACGCTGATGTCGATGGCATCCACTTCCGCATCCGGGAATTCATGGGCCATGATGATGGCGATGCAACCGGAGCCAGTGCACAAATCCATGATCCGGGTCGGCTCATGCTTAAGGAAAGGGGCGAAGCGGTTGGCCACCATCTCGGCAATCGGTGAACGAGGAATGAGTACTCGTTCGTCCACGTAGAACTCCCAACCGGCATACCAGGCCTTGTTGGTCAGGTAGGCGGCCGGCACGCGCTCCTGCACACGGCGAATGACGAGCTCGGCGATGCGATGACGCTCGCTGGTGGTGAGGCGGGAGTGGCGCATGCCCGGATCCGCGTCCGGTGGCAGATGTAGCGTGGGCAGTACCAGCAGCACAGCCTCATCCCAGGCGTTGTCGGTACCATGTCCGTAGAAAATCCCGGCGTCGTTGAAACGACTCATGGCCCAGCGCAACATGTCCTGGATGGTGTGCATCTCGGCAACCACCTCATCGATAAATATCTTGTCCAAATCCACCTCCAAGTCGAGTAATATCCGGCCCGAGCACCCACTTACAGTAGCGGGCAAGACGCATACCTAATAAATGAGCATCTGATGAAAAAAACGCCCTCACCGACGATCGAGGAAAGCCTGCTGTTTCGCGATGCGGTCAAAGGTACCCGGAAAATTAAGCAAGATACCATAAGGGCCGACCTGCGCCCGGTCAAGCAGAAACGCGAACTGCGCGAAAGCCGCGAAAAGCTTGGGGTTGGCCACTTTTTCAGCGACGAGTACCAGCCTCATCTGGACGAGGATGGCCCGACCCGTTACGTGCGTGACGATGTGTCAAAATTCGAGCTCAAAAAGCTCAAACGCGGCATCTATCCGCCGGAGATTTATCTGGATCTGCACGGCATGAACCAGCAGCAAGCAAAACAGGAGCTGGCCGCCCTGCTCACCCTCTGCCAGAAAGAGAACATCCATGTCGCCTCCGTGATGCACGGCATCGGCAAACATATTCTCAAGCAGCGCATTCCCAGCTGGTTGGCCCAGCACCCCAATGTGCGAGCCTTCCATCAAGCCCCCCGTGAATGGGGCGGTGACAGCGCCATTTTGGTTCTACTCGATATCGAAGAGTAGTTGGCCACGCATGCGCCCCACACTCGATATCAATATGTTATTGACAGTGCAGGTCGCATGTTTACTCAGGGTTCTCAGGCAGACATACCGTCATCCCTTGATGCCGATGCCATAGGTGCCGCCAGCAACAACTTGAACCGGGACATACCAGACTCGCCGTTTCTCGGCACTGTGTTCTCTGACTTTCCACTCGCCGTCATCAAACAGCGTCAGGCCTGTCGAGTCGATCGGTGATACGACCCTTTGAAGGCTGCCGATTGGCCACCTGCACAGTGCAAGCACGCTGCTGACGCCAGGGTCGGGGGCACACAGTGGCCACTCGAACAGGGAGTTGAGTTGCCCCTGAGCTACTCGCAAAGTCAGATTGAACATGCCCTTAATCATCAGGAAGGTGCCGATGGTCTGGCCGGTGTATGGCTGGCTGCAGCCCCGTCGCACGTGATGGGCGTGGTGGAACCAGTTGTTCATGACATCCGCATCAACCCAGCACACGTTGGACGAGAGACTTGTTGTATTGAGACCTGTGGGTGATGGGGTGACGCGCCTTACCCATGAATGATGACGTAAAGGGTATGGTGGTGATCAGATCACCGCCGCCCCAGTTAGTTCCATTCAAGACATATGGATTTGGGCAACAATGTCCCCCTGAACCTAGAATTGCCTACTATAGTAGGTCCAGAAAATCCCACATTGCACAAGAATTCTGTTGCATCTGTGGCATGTATATTTGTTCATGAACTCCATCATGCAGTCCGATGGTACGGTCAGGTGATAGCCCCTAATGGAGGGCATTGAGATTATGAAAAAGAAGATACCTCAACAGAAGGCGATATCTACACTACTGATATTCAGTTCGAGTTCGCTGGTTTTATTTACTCATGCCGGGTTTTCGGCACCTCTTGTTCTCGATGACCTAGGTAACGTAATTAATACTTCAACGAGTCTGGGGCAGATAACGGTTGGAGTTAACAACCAGGCCTCATTGACAATTGAAAATGGCGCAGTGGTAGATACCAACCTGGTTGGCACATCAGCAGTGCGCATTGGCGGGAGCCAGTCTGGCTCATTAACCGTCACTGGAAATGGGTCAAGTCTCAATACCAATTCGTTGATTACGAGTAATACCACGGGTATCGGGACATTGATTATCGAAAACGGCGGTAACGTTACCATAGCTAACAGTAGCGCGACAAAACCACTCACGATTGGAGATAGTGCCACGAGCTCTGGTGTGGTTATTGTACGTGGCCCCGGCTCCTCACTGATTAATAACTCAGCTTCAACTATAGGTATTGCACCTGGAATCAATGTAGGTCACCTAGGCTACGGTGAATTATCTGTCACGGACGGCGGCACCGTCAAGATTGCGTCAGTGTTGCGTATTGGGGGAGGGCAAGGCAATACTTCATTATCGAGAAACAGTAACGGCAGTGTTTATCTCTCCGGGCCTGGGTCTACTATTGAGGCAGCCACTGTCTCAGTGGGAACATTCGGTAATGGATCTTTGATGGTGCTTGACGGTGCGAAGCTTATCGCGACTCACCCCACTTTTTCAAATAATATTGCTCACCTCAATCCGGAAGGAAAAAGTGTTGCGCTGGTGTCTGGGCAAGGTTCTCTCTGGTCGATGGGCGGTTTATTAAATATTGGCTTGGGAACAAGTGCCACTGCGGTCGATGGCTCGCTGTATGTTGCAAACAATGGCACGGTATCGTCAGCCACGGGGATGGTTATCGCCAGTGGAATAAACTCAACGGGCCTATTAAGCATTGGTGATGGGGAAACCTCTACAGCAGGTTTTATTGAGACGCCAACGGTTACTTTTGGTTCTGGGACAGGTACGTTGAGTTTTAATCACACCAGCTCAAATTACCGGTTCTCTCCTGTTATCCGTGGTGCAGGGCACGTTGATATACACCAAGGGAGTACCACCCTTACCGGGTTAAACACCTACTCAGGTATAACTCACATTATTGCAGGGAATTTATTGGCAGGGGCAGAAAACACCTTCAGCCCCAATTCAGATTATATTGTTGATGCACCCGGCACTCTGAGGCTAAACAGTTTTAATCAGACAATAGCAAGTCTTGCTAACTCGGGCGGGGTATATTTCGGTGGCAACAGTCAGTTAACCATTACGGGAGACTATATCGGTAACAATGGCACACTCTACATGTCTACGGTACTTGGAGATGACACGTCGAATACCGATAAGTTAGTGGTAGAGGGTGATACTTCAGGCAGTAGCCGCGTAAAAATTAACAATGCAGGGGGGATGGGTGCACAGACAGTCAACGGCATTGAAGTGATACAAGTCCAAGGTGTATCAAATGGCGAATTTATTCAGTCCGGGCGTATCGTTGCTGGTGCCTATGAATACCAGTTAAAGCGGGGGCCGGGAAAAAATTATAAGAACTGGTATTTATTAAATTATCATACAGGGCCCGGTCCTGGCCCTGACCCCGATCCTGACCCTAGCCCTGACCCCAGTCCTGACCCCGGTCCTGACCAACCTGTTGAACGACCAGAAGTGGGCGCTTATTCAGCCAATCTAGCGGCAAGCAACAACATGTTTGTTACCCGTCTGCATGATCGTCTAGGGAGGACCCGGTACACAGATGTACTGACTGGCGAACAAAAAGTCACCAGCCTGTGGCTGCGTACAGAAGGCGGGCATAACCGCTTCCGTGATGAGCACGATCAGTTGAGCACACAGGCGGACAGTTATGTCGTGCAACTGGGTGGCGACATTGCTCAGTGGAGTAATAATGGGGTGAATCGTTTCCATATAGGGCTGATGTCCGGTTATGGCAACAGCAAGAGTACCACTGTGTCCAGTGTGTCTGGTTACAACGCCAAGGGTACGGTAGAGGGTTACAGTGCCGGTGTCTACGGTACCTGGTATGACAACGAGGCTGATAAGTCAGGTCTGTATGTGGACACCTGGGTTCAGTACAGTTGGTTCCGCAATACGGTCACGGGTCAGGATTTGGCGAGTGAAGATTACAAATCCAAGGGTGTGACAGCGTCGGTTGAGAGTGGTTATGCCTTCAAAGTAGGCGAAAATGCGGCGAAGAATGCTACGTACTTTATCCAACCCAAAGCACAGGTCACCAAGATGGGGGTGAAAGCTGATGTCCATACGGAAGCCAATGGCACCCGTGTGTCTGGTAAGGGTAATGACAATATACAGACCCGTATGGGAGTGAAAGCCTTTATGAACAGCTACAGTGACCAGGATAAAGGCAAGGATCAGGTATTTCAGCCGTTTATTGAGATCAACTGGGTCCACAACAACAAGGACTTCGGCACCACAATGAACGGTGTCAGCGTCAAGCAGGATGGTGCGACCAATATTGCTGAACTGAAGCTCGGAGTGGAGGGGCAAGTTAATAAAGAGTTCAACTTGTGGGGCAATGTTGGTCATCAAGTGGGCAACAAAGGTTACAGTGATACGGTCGTCATGTTGGGCGTTAAATATCACTTCTAAATATTATCAATCAACGATCCCCGCGTATAACCATAGGCGGGGATCGTTATCATCAATATTCCCTTTTTTGTAGAAATGACATTTTAGGCCGACTTACATTGATGGAAGTCATCAAGACGTGGACTACCACCACGAGGCGAGGGTTTTCGGTGTGGCATGCATGGTGGCAGGGATTTCCAGAGCTGCTTACTGATGAATTTTCATGCCCTGCCGCTTATGTGGGGATTGGCATCGTTCGAATCAACTCGGTTTTGTTAGCGGCTCTAATAGTGGCTGTGGGCCATGAAACTGACGCTGACTTGTCTGATGAGCCACAGTATGCCCCGCTGGCAGCAGGGCAATCCGGGGCAGGTCACTGAGGGGTTTATGCGAGCGAGGATCGCACGGCGCGGATCAAGATATTTCTGGGGGTCATGGGTTTGTCGCAAAACTCGCCCACTTCCACCCGGTAGCCCTGTTCTTGCAGGAAGAGCGCCCGATCGAGCGCCAACCAGATCTCGAGCGGCCGACGAAACAGATGGCGTACCAGCTCCATGCGGGCGACATCGCCATAACGCGCCTCCCCCTGCGCCAGAAAAGTGGCAAGGTCCATTCCCGCAGGCAGGGCTATCCCCTTGCGATCGGCCGCCCATTCACAAAACGCCTCGAAACTGCCGGTAAGCAGGCTTTTTTGCATATTGGGCACCGGCAGATATTCGTTCACCCCGCGCACCTGGCGCTGCAGGCAGTCAAACCCGAGCCGCCACACCACCTCCAACTCGCGCAGGCGCGAGATGCGGGCACCTGAGGTCACCGTCTCCTGCAGCGGCAACCGCAGATCCGCCTTGGCCAGGTGCAGATCGCTGGCCCGAGCGGCGGCGGACAGGGGGACATAGTGAGAGCCACGGATCAGGTGATAGCAGCAAGGGGATATGGTCACCCCCTGGGCGCCACGCTCGGCCACCAGCGCCAGCAGATGGGTGTGCAGCTCGCCGCAGGCGTGCAGCGCCATGGCATGATGCTCGGTGGCAAGCAACTGGCCGGCATCGACCGCAAAGGCATCCGCCTGCACAAACTGCATGCGGGCCCCGTCACGCACCGCCAGCCGACGCCCCTCCTCACAGAGCGGGCCTTGCAGCTCCAGACTCAGGATCTCTGCCCGGCGATGCAGGGAAACCAGCCGCCCCAGATGCCCCTTGCCCGCGCACCACTCCAGATAGGAGCCTTGATGGGGTGGCAGGCAGCCGGTAAAGGCCTCTATCTGTGCCTGCTTGCGTCCCGGCATGTGCAGCGCCATCTCCTTGGCGCACTGGATGGGCTCGGGGGTAAAGCGCGCGAGTTCACTCAGAGCATGCAGCGTCTCCCCCGCCGGGATCCAGGGGGCTAGCAGGCCGCACAGCGCCACCATGTCACCATCGAGTCGATTGATCTGCTCAAGGGGCATGGCATTGAGCCGTGCGGCCAGCGCAGGGGCCTCGTCGGCGAATGCGAGGTTCAGGTGATGATAAGGTTGGTATTGCCACCAGCGCCGAGTCTCGGTCAGCAATCTATCCAGTTGTTGAAAACGTTGAGCCAGCACGCGTGCCCCTGCCTTGCAGTCAAAAAAGAGGCTTATTCTAGCGATCCCTCCCCAAAAAGCACTCGCCAATGCGGGTCTGCCGCCATGAAACCGAGCTCGGGCCTGGCAGGTGGTCATGCCCCCCGGCTTTGCCCCGGTAAGCCACCGTGAGCACAGGTGTCAGCTTGGCAAACAACCTGTAGCCCGGGCGTTGGCCTGACAAAGCGAGGGGTTTTATGCTATGTTTCGCCCCCTCTTTACCCTGGTTCGCTCAGGCGGGCCATTTCACCAACATGAATGGAACCAAAACATGACCATCAATGCCATCCTGCAAGCGCGCGCAGACGCCAAGTGTGAACTGTGCGGCGCCGAACAGGCACTGACTGCCTTCACTGTGCCCCACTCACCGGCCAGCGATGATGATCACAGCCTTGCCCTGTGTGACACCTGCCGTGGCCAGCTGGAGCAGCCGGAGACCACAGTGGTCAATCACTGGCGTTGCCTGGGCGACAGCATGTGGAGTCAGGTTCCGGCGGTGCAGGTCATGGCGTGGCGTCAGCTGAAAAACCTGTCCGGCCAGGGCGAAGTGTGGGCTCAGGACATGCTGGACATGATGTACATGGAAGACGAAACCAAGGCCTGGGCCGAAGCCGGTCAGGCTGGCGACGATGACGACAGCGTACCGACCCTGGATTCCAACGGCGCCATGCTGGTCGAAGGCGATTCGGTTACCTTGATCAAGGATCTGGACGTCAAGGGCGGCGGCTTCACCGCCAAGCGCGGCACCCTAGTCAAGGGCATCCGCCTGACCAACAACCCGCTGCACATCGAAGGCAAGGTCAACGGCGTGCAGATAGTGCTGGTCGCCGCCTACCTCAAAAAAGCCTGATATAACTCGGTTTGCCAGTGATAACAAGAGCGCCCCACGGGGTAATGCCGATCAGTTAAGGATCCATTGACCGATCCTTCTGATGTGTGA
>NZ_CAWNYS010000236.1:0-11977 GCF_963878295.1 Aeromonas sp. HMWF014
CGTCGATACCTGGTGGCAGACCGAAACCGGCGGCATCCTCATCAGCCCGCTGCCCGGCGTCACCGATCTCAAGCCAGGCTCGGCCACTCGTCCCTTCTTCGGTGTGCAGCCGGCGCTGGTAGACAACATGGGCGAGCCGCTGGAGGGGGCCACCGAGGGCAATCTGGTGATCACCGACTCCTGGCCGGGTCAGATGCGCACCGTGTTCGGCGATCACGAGCGCTTCGAGCAGACCTACTTCTCGACCTTCCCCGGTCGTTACTTTACCGGCGACGGCGCCCGTCGCGATGAGGATGGTTACTACTGGATCACGGGGCGGGTGGATGATGTACTGAACGTCTCGGGACACCGCATGGGCACAGCCGAAATTGAATCGGCGCTGGTCTCCCATCCCAAAATTGCCGAAGCGGCTGTGGTGGGGGTGCCTCACGAGATCAAGGGTCAGGGCATCTACGCCTATGTCACCCTGATCGCCGGGGAAGAGCCGAGCCGCGAGCTGCACAAAGAGGTGAAGGAGTGGGTCCGCAAGGAGATTGGCGCCATCGCCACCCCGGATGTGATCCACTGGGCCGAGGGGCTGCCCAAGACCCGTTCCGGCAAGATCATGCGCCGAATTCTGCGCAAGATCGCCACCGGTGAAACCGATAGCCTGGGGGATATCTCCACCCTGGCTGATCCGGGTGTAGTGGACAAGCTCATTCGCGAGAAGTCGGAAGCCGCATGATCATGCGCACCATAATGCAGCGCAAGATTGCCGCCGGCGAAACCGATAGCCTGGGAGATATCTCCACCCTGGCGGTTTCTGGCGTGGTGGACAAACTCATCCGCGAGCAATCCGAAACGGCCTGATCCCGCCCCTTCTCAGCCCCCAAAGCCGGCCCAGTGCCGGCTTTGTCGTCTCTACTACCGAGCCATTGAATAGCGAGCTCGAGAGCTCAAAAAACAGACAGATGTAGAGATTAGACCAGTAAAATGCTGCTAATTTTCACGAAATCAATATAATTGCGAAATCTGTGTACCAGTGCACACCGAATTGCGCAGAAAATGGCTAGATTTCTGGTAATCCACAAGATAACGGATAGATAGCAGCATTATCATCGAGGATGTACTCAATATGTCGCAAAATCACCGTATTCTCCTGCTCAACGGGCCGAACCTGAACCTGCTGGGCAAACGGGAACCGGGCATCTACGGCAGCAAGACGCTCGACGAGATCGTTGCCGATCTGACGCACAACGCCAGCGAACTCGGGGTCACACTGGAACACCTGCAATCCAACGCCGAACATGAGTTGGTCAGCCGCATTCATCAGGCCATGGGCCAGGTGGATTTTATCATCATCAATCCGGCAGCCTTCACCCATACCAGTGTCGCCATCCGCGATGCACTGCTGGGTGTGGCCATCCCCTTTATCGAGGTTCACCTGTCAAACGTCCATGCCAGGGAGCCCTTCCGTCATCACTCCTATCTGTCTGATGTCGCCAGGGGGGTGATCTGCGGGCTGGGTGCCGATGGCTACCAATTCGCTTTAACCGCGGCCGTGCATCAGTTGCGCGCGGCTTGATAATCACTGATCAGATAAAGAAGAAAGAGAATGCTAATGGATATCCGCAAAATCAAGAAGCTGATTGAACTGGTTGAAGAGTCCGGCATCGCCGAACTGGAGATCTCCGAGGGTGAAGAGTCCGTTCGCATCAGCCGCAACTTCTCCGGTCAGGTGACCACCGCCATGCCGCAGATGATGATGCAGCCAGCCATGGCCCCTGCCGCCGCACCGGCCGCAGCCGCCACAGCACCGACCGCCGATGCGGCCGCGCCGAGTGGCCATCTGATGCGCTCCCCCATGGTGGGCTCCTTCTATCGCTCCTCCAGCCCGGAAGCCAAACCCTTCGCGGAAGTGGGTCAGCACGTCAATGTTGGCGATACCCTGTGCATCGTCGAAGCCATGAAAATGATGAACCAAATCGAGTCTGACAAGGCCGGCGTGATCAAAGCGATCCTGGTTGAAAATGGTCAGGCCGTCGAATTTGACGAGCCGCTGTTCATCATCGAATAAGGGAAATTGCCACCCATGTTGGACAAAGTAGTCATCGCCAACCGCGGTGAAATTGCCCTGCGGATCCTGCGCGCCTGCAAAGAGCTCGGGATCAAGACAGTGGCCGTTCACTCCACCGCCGATCGGGAGCTCAAACATGTGCTCCTCGCCGACGAAACCATCTGCATCGGCAAGCCTGCCAGCGGTGAATCCTACCTCAATGTGCCGGCGATCATCGCCGCCGCCGAGGTCACGGGAGCCGTTGCCATCCACCCGGGTTATGGCTTCCTCTCCGAGAACGCCGATTTCGCCGAAGTGGTCGAAAAATCCGGCTTCATCTTCATCGGCCCGCGTGCCGAGACCATTCGCCTGATGGGTGACAAGGTCTCCGCCATCGAGGCGATGAAGAAGGCTGGCGTACCTTGCGTGCCTGGCTCTGACGGCCCGGTCGACAGCGATACCAAGCACAACGCCGCCATTGCCAAGCGCATCGGTTATCCGGTGATCATCAAGGCCGCCGGTGGCGGTGGTGGTCGCGGCATGCGCGTGGTACGCAGTGAAGCCGAGCTGGCTGCCGCCATCGCCCTGACCAAATCCGAAGCAGGCCAGTTCTTCAAGAACGACATGGTCTACATGGAGAAGTACCTGGAAAACCCGCGCCATATCGAAATTCAGATATTGGCAGACGGCCAGGGCAACGCCCTCTATCTGGGCGAGCGTGACTGCTCCATGCAGCGTCGCCACCAGAAAGTGGTCGAAGAGGCACCGGCACCCGGCATCACCGAAGAGATGCGCAAGTTCATCGGCGAGCGCTGCGTGCGCGCCTGTATCGAGATCGGCTACCGCGGCGCGGGGACCTTCGAGTTCCTGTACGAAAACGGCGAGTTCTATTTCATCGAGATGAACACCCGTATCCAGGTTGAGCATCCGGTCACCGAGATGGTCACCAGCGTGGATCTGATCAAGGAGCAACTGCGCATCGCCGCCGGTCAGCCCCTGTCGATCACCCAGCAGGACATCCGCATCCGTGGCCATGCCATCGAATGCCGGATCAACGCCGAAGACCCGGCTACTTTCATGCCGTCTCCGGGCCTGATCCAGCGCTTCCATGCGCCGGGTGGTCTGGGCGTACGTTGGGATTCCCACATCTACGCCGGTTACAAGGTTCCGCCTTACTACGACTCCATGATCGGCAAGCTGATCTGTTACGGCGAGAACCGTGACGTCGCCATCGCCCGCATGCGCCAGGCGCTGGACGAGCTGGTGGTGGAAGGGATCAAGACCAACGTCTCCCTGCAAAAAGAGATCATGAAAGACGAAAACTTCCAGCACGGTGGTACCAATATCCACTACCTGCACAAGAAGTTGGGTCTGTAAGGATCTAAGGCAGAACAATGACTTCCGATAGAAGTCAGCTCCGTAAGGAGCCTCTGTTGAAAAAGGGCCATGGCGACATGGCCCTTTTTTGTTATCCTTGCGCCCCTCAAAATTGTCGGAGGCCAAGGTGAATCGTTTCGCGCTCGCTCGCCGGGAAGCAGCCCTCTGCCTGCTGCTGACCCTGCTCTACTTCCTTGCCTGGTATGGCACTGCGTACTTCATCCCCGAAGAGATCGAATACTGGGACATGCCGCTCTGGTTCCTGCTCAGCTGCATGGTAATGCCACTGTTGTTCATCGTGCTGTGCGGCCTGATGGTGGATCGCCTGTTTGTGGATATTCCCCTCGATACGCCTCCCCTCCATGCCAAGGAGCCCCCCCATGAATCTTGAGCTGATGCTGCCGCTCATCCTCTATCTGGTGCTGGTGCTCGGGATCGGCTTCTGGGCCAGCCGCCACCGTGCCGGCGGCGATTTTGTGCAGGAGTACTTCATCGGCAACCGCAGCATGGGTGGCCTGGTACTGGCCATGACGCTGGTAGCGACCTATACCTCGGCGTCCTCTTTCATCGGCGGCCCGGGGGCAGCCTACAAAATAGGCCTTGGCTGGGTGTTGCTGGCGATGATCCAGCTACCCACCGTCTGGCTCACCCTGGGGGTGCTCGGCAAGAAGTTCGCCATCATAGCCCGCCGGGTCAATGCAGTGACCATCAACGACATGCTGTGGGCCCGCTATCAGAGCAAGGCCGTCGTCGTGCTGGGCTCGGTCACCATCATCCTCGCCTTTATCGCGACCATGGTGGTGCAGTTTATCGGCGGCGCTCGCCTGCTGGAGACGGCGACCGGTCTGAGCTATCAGCAGGGGCTTTTCCTGTTTGCCAGCTGCGTGCTGCTCTACACGGTGATCGGCGGCTTTCGCGCCGTGGTGATGACCGATGCCCTGCAGGGGATCATCATGCTGATCGGCACTGGCGCCTTGCTGGCGGGGATTTTGATTGCCGGTGACGGCCTGCCCAATCTCATCCACCAGCTCAGGGAGATCGATCCCAAGCTGGTGAGCCCGCAGGGGGCCGGCGACATGCTGACCCAGCCCTTCATGCTGAGCTTCTGGATCCTGGTCTGTGTCGGGGTAGTGGGGCTGCCACACTCAGCCCTGCGCTGCTTTGGCTACCGCGACAGCAAGGCGCTGCACAGAGGCATTCTCATCGGCACCGCGGTCAGCGCCCTGCTGATGTTCGGCATGCACCTGGCCGGGGCGCTCGGTCGCGCCATCCTGCCCGGCATGGACAGCCCGGACAAGATCATGCCCTCGCTGATGATGGAGGTGCTGCCCCCCTGGCTGGCCGGGGTCTTCCTGGCGGCGCCCATGGCAGCCATCATGTCCACCATCGACTCCCAGCTGATCCAGTCCTCTGCGACCCTGGTGAAGGATCTCTACCTCAACTACCTCAATCCGAAGCAGGAGAAGCTGGAGGTGCGCATTCCCCGCCTCTCCCTGCTCTGCACCCTGATCCTGGGCACTTTGGTGCTGCTCGCGGCGCTACAGCCCCCCGAGATGATCATCTGGCTCAACCTGCTCGCCTTTGGCGGCTTGCAGGCGGTATTCCTCTGGCCGCTGGTGCTCGGCCTCTACTGGTCACGGGCCAACGGCCCGGGCGCGCTGGCCAGCATGGTGTCCGGCATCGTCTGCTATGGCGTGTTGAGTCAGTGGGGGATCAAGCTGGCCGGACTGCACGCCATAGTACCGAGCCTGGGGCTGGGACTGGCTGCCTTCGTGGTGGTCAGCCTGCTGACACCACCACCCGATCAGGGCGTGCGGCGATTGTTTGAGCAGCAATAACAAATAGATTAATGAAGGGCTCCAAAACTATCCTCAAATGGGTGTTTTGCAGGTAAAGTGTGCGCCACGTCACAAAAACACGTTCCCTTATGCCAATACAGAACGCCAGACAGATCCTGACTCAAGCCCTGCAACGACTCGGTTATGCCCTGCTGTTGCCGGTCTCCATAATGCCGCTGGCGGCCATGTTCTATCGGCTCGGTCAACCGGATGTGCTGGATCTGGCTGTGCTCTCCCTCACGGGACGTGCCCTGTTCAGCCAGATGCCGCTCATCTACGCGGTGGCCATCGCCTTCGGCCTGAGCCGGCAGGGAGAGGGTACCCAGGCGCTGGCCGGGGCCGTCAACTTTCTGTTGCTGAGTTCGGCACTGGGCACCCTGGCCCCCGGCCTGCATGCGGACATGATCTGCGGCCTGCTGGCGGGCATGACCACGGCCATCGTCTACCCCTGGGTGAAGCGGCATACACTGTCGGGCTGGTTGCAGAGAGTGAATCGGGACTTTCTCTGCCTGTTCGCCTCGGCGCTCAGCTGCCTGTTGCTGGCGTTCCCTCTCTCCCTGTTCTGGCCCCTGCTGGAGCAGGGCATCACGCTGCTGGCCTCAGAGCTGCTCACCACCCCGCTGGGGGCTTTCTGCTATGGCGTGCTGAACCGCTTGCTGATCCCCCTTGGCCTGCATCAGGTATTGGGCAGCCTCATGGGGCTGGGCGAGAGCAACCTGCAGGCGCTGGCCGCCGCCCAGCCGCTGCACGAAGGGTATGTGGCCGGGCTCTACCCCATCATCATGTTCGGCCTGCCGGGCGCCTGTTTTGCCATCTGGCTGCACCGCCAGCGCATGCAGCGACTGCCGCAAGGGGGCCTGCTGCTCACCCTGGCGCTCACCTCGGCACTGGTGGGGATCACGGAGCCCATCGAGTTTCTGTTCGCCTTCACCGCCCCCTGGCTGTTTCTGGCCCACGCCCTGCTGACCGGGCTGTCGCTCGCCATCTGCAATGCGCTGGGCATCCAGGTGGGCAGTTACTTCTCCGCCGGCCTGCTGGATCTGATGCTGAGCTATCAGTCCGGCGTGCACAGCTTCTGGCTCATTCCGGTCGGTATCCTGTTCTTCGTCGCCTATACCCTGCTGTTCTATCAGCTGCTGGAGCGCGCTCCCCTCAGACTGCCGAGCAAGCCCATCGCCAACGAGTATCCACGGCTGGCGAGCGTCGCCCCCTCCGACCCCCAGATGCTGGCGATCCAGTACCTCAAGGTGCTGGGCGGGATGGACAACCTGCAGGCCATGAGCGTCTGCCTGACCCGCCTCAGCCTGCGGGTCCGCGACATAGCGCGGGTGGATCAGTCTCGTCTGCTGGGGCTGGGTTGCCTCTCCTGGATCCAGCTCAACGATCACCAGCTGGTACTGGTGCTGGGCCCCAATGCCAGCCTGATCGAAGGGCAGATCCGCATGCTGGCGGAGCGCCAGTCGGTACCGCTCGGCCTCAAGCCCAACCAGGAGTCCGCCAGCCAGAGCAGCTGGTAACCTCAGGCAAACGGCAGCCGCTCGGCGACGACGTCCATCAGCGAGCGCATTCGGGGAGATGAGGCAGAAGGGATTGGGCGGTATGGGGTGATCCGGCAGCACCTTGTGCAACCGCCCCGTCGCCAGACCCTGCTGGCAAACGTGGTGTGGCAACAGGGCAATCCCCCTTCGTGCAACGCCATTGCTGTACCAACGCCACTGCCGAGCACTGGGCCACTATGGCGGGGCTAATCCGACTGTTTGGCCATATCTGTACCATCGCCGAATCGGGCGAGCCCTGGGATCTCTCCCTGCTCAAGAGCAAGAGCGTCACCTTCAGCCAGGAGTTCATGTTCACCCGCGCCCTGTTCCAGACCCCGGACATGACCGAGCAGCACAGGTTGCTTCCCGTCACCCAATGAGAAAGACATTCACCGAGCCGACTCGGCGGCGTTCTCTTCCTGCGTCATGCCGACATGGGCAAACCACGACAGCACAGGCCCATGATGATAGAATCTCGCGGTTTCACATTTATGAAGAGTCGACGCCATGCCCTGGATACAAATTCGAATCAACGCCACTGCCAAGACAGCAGACAAGGTGAGCAACATGCTGCTGGGGCGTGGAGCCCAGGCCGTGACCTTTATGGATGCCCAGGATGTGCCCGTGTACGAGCCGCTGCCGGGTGAAACCCCGCTTTGGGGCGAGACCGAAGTGATGGGCTTGTTCGATGCCGAAACTGATCCGGCCCCCACCATCGCCTTCTTCCAGCAGATCTTCGGTGAAGACGTCGGCTACAAAGTAGAACAGCTGGAAGACAAGGACTGGGTGCGCGAGTGGATGGATCACTTCCACCCCATGCAGTTTGGCAAGCGCCTCTGGATCTGCCCGAGCTGGCGCGATGTGCCGAACCCCGATGCGGTCAACGTCATGCTGGATCCGGGTCTGGCCTTCGGTACCGGTACCCACCCCACCACAGCGCTCTGCCTGCAGTGGCTGGACGGGCTGGATCTGACCGGTAAAACCGTGGTCGACTTTGGCTGTGGCTCCGGCATTCTCGGCATCGCCGCACTGAAACTGGGTGCCGCCCGCGTCATCGGCATCGACATAGACCCGCAGGCCATCCAGGCCAGCCACGACAACGCCGAGCGTAACGGCGTGGCGGGCCAGATTGAACTCTACCTGCCTGCGGACCAGCCGCAAGACGTCGAAGCGGATGTCGTCGTAGCCAACATCCTGGCCGGCCCGCTGCGCGAACTGGCACCGCTTATCGCCGGCCACGGCAAGGCGGGCAGCCTGATGGCCCTCTCCGGCGTGCTGGAAAGTCAGGCCCCGGAGCTGGAAACCATCTACGGCCAGTGGTTCGACATGGACCCGACCGCAGTGAAAGAGGAGTGGTGCCGCCTCTCCGGCCGCAAGCACGGCGGATAAGATCCGCCACTTCCTATACAAGCAGGGCGCCCATACGGGGGCCCTGCTCGTTTCAGTCCCCATGAAACCTGACCAGCCAATACGAGGCTCGTTGGCTTGCCCATAGTGCTAACCCGCCGTGAAAAATATCCACTCGAGTACAAATGCCGATTCGATTCCGGTAGGATGGCCATCAAACGAGGAATGATGGGAACGGAGACTCTTTATGCGCATTGCCATTCTGGATGACTATCAGGATCAGGTTCGTCATCTACCCTGCTTTGCCATGCTGGCAGGACATGATGTCATGGTACTCAACCAGAGTGAGCCAGATGCAGCACGTCTTGCCGCCATGCTGGACGGCATTGAGGCTCTGGTACTGATCCGCGAGCGTACTCGCATCGACGAACACCTGCTGATGGGGCTTCCCTCACTCAAGCTCATCAGCCAGACCGGCAAGATCAGCCAGCATATAGACCCGGTACAGTGCCAACAATACGGTGTTGCCATCGCTGAAGGGGTCGGCAGCCCCATTGCGCCTGCCGAGCTCTGCTGGGCACTCATCATGGCGGCCTCGCGCCATATTCCCGCTTACAGCAAAGCGTTGGGCCAAGGCCAATGGCAGCAATCCGGCAGTCTCGGTCTGGGTCGAACCCTTCACGGTCTGACACTCGGCATCTGGGGCTATGGCAAGATAGGCCAGCACATAGCCCGCTATGGCAAAGCATTTGGCATGTCGGTACTGATATGGGGCAGTGACTCATCCCGTCAGCGGGCAGAGCAGGATGGGCTGGAAGCCGCTGCCGGCAAGGACGCATTTTTCCGGCGGGCCGATGTCTTGTCCCTCCATCTGCGGCTCAACGAGATCACTCGAGCCTGCGTTACCCGTGCCGATCTGGCTCGCATGAAAGCAGACTCTTTGCTGGTCAATACCAGCCGGGCCGAGCTCATCGAGCCGGGAGCCCTTTATGCCGAGCTCACCGCCAATCCGCTCAAGCAAGCTGCGCTGGATGTGTTCGATCTCGAACCAGCCACACTCGACAGCGAGCCCCTGCTGCGTCTACCCAACGTGCTGGCCACACCGCATCTGGGTTATGTGGAGCAAAACAGCTATGAGATCTACTTTCGCAAGGCATTTGAAAATGTGCTGGCCTTTGCCGATGGCAGGCCACAAAACCTGGTGATACCGGCGCAGGGCTGAAGTTCACGCTTATTCTGCTGACAAGGCAGTCATATATGCCCCTGTCCGTACGCGTGTGCGGCAGCCAGCTGCCCCACTCACCTCATGCCAACCAGAGAGCAGAATGCCCCATGACCGAATATCAAAAGATGATCAGTAGCCAAGTCTATAACTGCATGGCGCCGGAGCTGGATGTCCTGCGCCGCGAGACGGCGCGCCGCTATCGCCGTTTCAATCGCAGCGAGGAGGAGGAGGAGCTGCTGACGCTGCTGCAGGAGATAGTCGGCGAGCTGGCACAGGGGGCCTTCATTTGTCCGCCCCTCTACTGTACCTATGGCCGCCATATCAGCTTGGGAAAAAATTCCTATATCAACATGGGGGCCACTCTGCTGGACAACGCACCGATCCGCATCGGCGCCAACGTCATGATAGGACCGAACGTGCAGATCTACACCGCCGCCCACGCGCTGGCAGCCGATGAGCGCATTCAGGGGATGGAGACGGCATTGCCGGTGACCATAGAAGACAAGGTCTGGATAGGCGGCGGCGCCATCCTGCTGCCCGGCGTCACCATAGGGCGGGAAGCCATCGTCGGCGCGGGCGCCGTGGTGACCAAAGACGTGCCAGCCGGTGCGCGGGTGGTGGGCAACCCGGCCCGGATCCTGCCTGCCAACACGGGGCGCTGATCCTTTCCCGTTGCTAGGCGGTCGCAGTAACCGCCGAGCGGGCCGCGCAGTGAAGTACGGGCAGGCATGCGGCAGTTAACAGGAGCCCATAAAAATGAAGCCCAATGTCACGAAGACGTTGGGCTGTAAAAAGGTGCTACGGAATTGCGACTCTCATCGCAGAAAATCAGAAGGGGTCACCTTCTAAACTGGCATAGAGATATTAATAAGGCGCAAACGTTTTACATAGCGTAATCAACCAAGATTGAGAACAGCCTCTCACTATTTAAAAAATTCCCTGCCAAGCCCCATCCCCCTCTTGGCAAGTATTTATTTATCAGTACAGCCTCAGGAACATAATCGGGCAGGCTCAAAAAAGCCCTGGCAAGTCAGGGCTTTGGCTAAAAAGATGCCGATTAGAAACGACGGACAAACTCATCTGGCGGCAGTTCGCGCAACTTGCGCGCCTCCAGCATGGGGGTACCGAGGTAGAGGAAACCCACCAGTTGATCCTCCGGTGCCAACCCCAACCCCTCGTTGACCCGCTCATCGAAGATGAACCAGCCGGAGCGCCAGATACCGTTGAAGCCCTGCGCCTGCGCTGCCATCTGCATCGCCATCAGGGCGCAACCGGCAGAGAGCTCCTGCTCCAGTTTCGGCACTTTGGGGTGGGCCTGATAGCGGGTGGCGACGGCCACCAGCAAGGGCGCGCGCAGCGGCGCCTCCTGGCACTTCTTGATGCTATCGTCATCCTCGCCACGGGCGCGGGCGGCCTCGGCCAGCAGGTTACCCAACCGCTCACGACCCTCCCCTTCAAACAGAATGAACTGCCAGGGAGTCAGGGTGCCGTGATCCGGCGCGCGCAGGCCCGCCTTGAGGATATTGTCGAGCACCTCACCGCTCGGGGCGGGATCGGCGAGACGGCCACAGGAGTGGCGGTTGAGCAACAGGGTGAGGGCATCCATGGGCAATTCCTTCTCTGGGGCAATGATGGCGCTACCTTAGCACAGCACCGAATGAAGAAAACCCCTGAGGCTCAGGGGTTTATCGCACGATAGAGGGTCAGAGGGTATGGCTGGCTAGATAACGGCTGCCAGCTCGGCCCCTTGCCGGATGGCGCGCTTGGCATCCAGCTCGGCCGCCACGTCGGCACCACCTATGATATGCACCGGCTTGCCTGCCGCCTGCAACCCGGCCTGCAGCTCCTTGAGTGGCTCTTGCCCTGCGCAGATGATCACCTGATCCACCGGCAGACACTGTTTGGTCTCGCCCACCTGAATGTGCAAGCCCTCGTCATCGATCCCCAGATATTGCACCCCGGAGAGCATCTGCACCTTGCGGTTCTTGAGCACGGTTCTGTGGATCCAACCGGTGGTCTTGCCAAGACCGTCACCCACCTTGCTCTCCTTGCGCTGCAGCAGCCAGATCTGGCGCTCGGGGGCGTCGATTTCGGGGGCGATCAAGCCGCCACGCTGGTCGAGTTGCTTGTCGATGCCCCACTCCTTGAGCCAGTGATCACGATGGCCGTCGGCATCCATCTCCACCTTTTTCTCAACTAGGTATTCAGCCACATCGAAGCCGATGCCGCCTGCGCCGATCACCGCCACCTTCTGGCCGACCGGCTTGTGATCCCGCAATACATCGAGGTAGTTCATCACCTTGGGATGCTCAATTCCCGGAATATTTGGTGAGCGCGGGCGGATGCCGGTGGCGAGGATCACCTCGTCAAAACCGCCGCCGAGCAGGCTCTCGGCACTCTGGCACTGGCCGAGGTAAAGCTCGACACCACACTTCTCCAGCCGTTTGGCGAAGTAGCGCAGGGTTTCGTGAAACTCCTCTTTACCGGGGATCTGCTTGGCAAAGTTGAACTGACCGCCAATCTCGCTCGCCTGATCAAACAGGCTCACCTGATGGCCGCGCTCGGCAGCGTAGCAGGCAAACGCCAGCCCGGCCGGGCCCGCCCCCACCACCGCCAG